>DATJKV010000385.1:0-4154 GCA_035491155.1 Magnetospirillum sp.
CCCCACCACCCGGCTAAGCGCCGGGATGGCGAGCAAGGTCGCACAATAGGCCGCCAACTGGGCCAGCGACGGATGGTCGGCATAGCCCACCAGGGTGCGCAGCAGCCGGCCCACCAGGCTGGTTTCCGACAGCAGCTGCGAGCTGTCCCAAAGCGGGTCCATGGCCACTTCCAGGACACCGGCGGCGGCGAGGAACTGCACCGCCTGGGCGGCCATGCCGGCCGCCAGCAAGGTGACCAGCCACGAGGTGACGCCGAACAAATGGCGCACCGGAATGGCGACCAGGCCGTAATACAACAGCGCGCCCATGGCGATTCCGGCGGCCAAGCCCAGGCCGCAGCCCAGCAGGGTGGCCCCCAGGCCGTCACCGCCGGACGCGGTGATGCCGTAGAGGAACAGGACGGTTTCCGACCCCTCGCGCAGGACCGCAACCCCCACCACCACCGCCAGCACCGACAACGGGCGGCTGCCCGCCGAGACCGCGTGGCCTACCGCCTTCATGTCGCGCGCCATCTCGCGGCCGTGGCGGCCCATCCAGACGTTGTGCCAGGCCAGCATGACCACGGCGACCAGCATGATGGCGGCGTTGAACAGCTCCTGGCCGACGCCCTCCAGCGCCTGCGACAACAGATCGGCCGAGCCGGCCACGATGCCGGAGCCCACCAAGCCGCCCAGGATGCCGGCGGCGATCCAGCGGCGGCTGCCATCGACGCCGCGCGTGGCGGCCAGGACGATGCCGGCCACCAGCGCAGCCTCCAAAACTTCGCGGAAAACGATGATGCCCGCAGCCAGCATGCCGCCTGCTCCTTACTTGGCCACCAACACGCCCTTGGCGGTGGCTTCGTTGTATTCGCCGATGAACTTGTATTCGCCGGGCTGGAGCGGGCCGACCAGCACCTTGGCCTCGGAATTGCCCTTGATGACCTTCTCACGCTTGAGATCGTGGCTCTCGAACTCTTCCGGCGACGGGTCCTGGTTCTTCACCAGCAATTCCACCTTGGTGTTGGCGGGAATCTCCAGCCGGTCCGGCACGAAGCGGTGGTCCTTGATCACCAGCTCGTACGAGTCGGCGGCCAGCGCCGGGGTGGCGGCCAGGGCGCCGAGAACGGCCAGCACGGAGAGGCACGACAAGCGCATGGGGAACTCCACATGAAACTGCGAATGATTTGCATTTCCATCTTTAAACCAGCCGTGAGCCCGCTGTCAACGGATAGATCAACATCAGGGCGAACGAGCTGCCTGCGGCGGCGCCTCAAGCCGCATTCCGCAGCGCCTCGGCCACTTTCAGCAGGCCCTTCACCTGGCTGCGGATTTCCTCGGCGACCTTGCGGTCCAGCTTGTTCAGCCAGGCCGGGGGAATGTCACCGAAGCCGTAGGTAGCGCCCGCCAGCATACCGATCAGGGCGCCGGTGGTGTCGGCGTCACCGCCCTGGTTGACGGTGTCGATAACGCAGGTCTTGAACGAATCGTTCAGGAAGTAGAAGTGAAACACCGTCTGCACGGTGTCGACGATGTAGGCCGAGCTCTGGCCGCGATAGGGATCGAAGCGGAAGGTCTTGTGCTTTTCCACCAGCCCCCTCGCCTCCTCGCGCGCGCCCTTAACGCCGTTGCCCTTCAGCAGTTCGTGCACCATGCGGCCGAAGACCAGGGAAGCGTCGTCGGATAGCGGGTGATGGTGGGTGATGCGGCACTGGGCCAGCGTCCATTCCTCGAACAGGTCGGGCCGGTACAGGGTGGCGATGGCCAGCGGCAACAGGCGCATGGCGGCGCCATTGCCGCCATCACCTTCGCAGAAGGCGCCTTCGGTGCTGCCATGGATCATGTAGCGGCGGATGCCGCGCCGACAGGTGTTGCCGATGTCCACCGGGCCGCTTTTCAGCCAGGCGGCGAATTCCTCGCACACGTCCTTGGCCTCGAATCGCCCGTGGCGGATCAGCGAGCGGCCCAGCGCCAACGCCATCTCGGTATCGTCGGTGATCTGCCCCGGCGCCAGGTGCAGCCAGCCGCCGCCGATCATCTTGCGGTGGACGCCGTACTTCGCCTCGATTTCACGCCGGGTCATGAATTCCACGGTGGCGCCCAGGGCATCGCCCACGGCGAAGCCTAGAAAGGCGCCGAGCGCCCGTTCCTCGAGGGTGATGTCCGTCATGTTGTCCCTTTCGTCAGAAATAACTGGCGGTCACTCGGTAATCGCCGCCGATGACGAGGTACTCGCCCTCGCCCTTCAGCGGGTGGATGGGAAGCAGCGTGTTGAAGAACATGATCTTCACCACCGGCACTTCGGCGGTAAGGATGGTGTCGCCGAAGCAATCGGCCACGTTGCGGTCGGAAGAGAACGACGCCAGGTTGTTCAGCCGCATCACGGCATTCTTCTTGTCGATGCGCTCGACCACCTGATGTTCGTCGAAGGAATTGATGCCGCGGAAAAGCCTGATGTGGCGCTGCCCCCGGGCGATGTAGCGCGCCAGGCCCCACTGGCAGAACTCGTAGAGCATGTCCAGCTGGGTGTAGATCGAGTTGTTGTGGAAGCGGCTCGACATCTTCTCTTCCACATACTGCGCCCAGTCGGACCCGCCGATGCGGTCCAGCTTGGCCTTGTGGAAGGTGGGGAACAGGCCGAAGCGGCTTTCCACCCAGCCCTTGAGCACCGCCCCCTCGGGTGAATTGGAATCGTAGCCCCAGCCCTTGAGCAGACGCAGGAAGCTGGAGCGGTAGCGCCGCACCTTGTGCCCGCCCTGCTCGGCCGCCGCCCGCTCCTTCTCCAATTGCTCGGGATCGATGCCGAACATGGCCATCATGTACTTGTAAAAGGCGTCGCCGGCGTCGAACAGGCTGTCGGACTGCGACAGCATCTCGAACAGATTCTTGTTCATCTCGCGCACGCCGGACAGGTGCAGTTCCAGCGGATGCTCGTTGAAGGCGGCGCTGCCCAACAGGTCGGTCGATAGCCCGATCAGGTTGGTGGAGTGGCCGATACGGTATTGCGGCTCGGGCATGGCGTCGGAATTCCCCTGCTTCCGCCTGACGCCATGCAATACCCGTACCTTTTTCTCATTATGGGTAAAACCCTAGCTTCTGTGTGGCTTCCAACACTGTGTCGGATTCCATACAGCGCGCAGATGCCGCCTAAAAAACGGGCGGGCACCCCGCGCACCTTAAAAACGTATTGATTCATATGCTTTTTTCGCCTGGCGCCAAAATTGGCACGGCCATTGCGAGGCATGGGTCGTGGCGGCGGCCCAAGCCCCCGCCAAGCAATTCGGAAGGCTTGGACAGCGAAAGGAACCTCACAATGCCTCGTCAGATCGCTTTCTACGGCAAGGGCGGTATCGGCAAGTCGACCACCTCCCAGAACACCCTGGCGGCCCTGGTCGAGATGGATCAAAAGATCCTGATCGTCGGCTGCGACCCCAAGGCGGACTCCACCCGCCTGATCCTCAACACCAAGCTCCAGGACACCGTGCTGCACCTGGCCGCCAAGGCCGGCTCGGTCGAGGACCTGGAACTCGAAGACGTGATGAAGGTCGGCTACAAGGGCATCAAGTGCACCGAAGCCGGCGGGCCTGAGCCGGGCGTCGGCTGCGCCGGCCGCGGCGTCATCACCGCCATCAACTTCCTGGAAGAAAACGGCGCCTATGACGACGTGGACTACGTGTCCTACGACGTGCTGGGCGACGTGGTGTGCGGCGGCTTCGCCATGCCGATCCGCGAGAACAAGGCCCAGGAAATCTACATCGTCATGTCCGGCGAGATGATGGCGCTGTACGCCGCCAACAACATCGCCAAGGGCATCCTGAAGTACGCGCACAGCGGCGGCGTCCGTCTCGGCGGCCTGATCTGCAACGAGCGTCAGACCGACCGCGAGCTGGATCTGGCCGAGACCCTGGCCAAGCGCCTGAACACCCAGATGATCCACTTCGTGCCGCGCGACAACATCGTCCAGCACGCGGAGCTCCGCCGGATGACGGTCATCGAGTACGCACCCGACTCGAAGCAGGCCGGCGAGTACCGGCAGCTCGCGGAGAAGATCCACAACAACTCCGGCAAGGGCACCATCCCGACCCCGATCACCATGGAAGAGCTCGAAGAGATGCTGATGGAGTTCGGCATCATGAAGACGGAAGAGCAGGCGCTCGCCGAACTGCAGGCCAAGG
>DATJKV010000386.1:0-5674 GCA_035491155.1 Magnetospirillum sp.
CGTCTTCAACTTCTGGCGGACCTCGTTGGACAGCGAGCCGATGGCGTCGTAATCTAAGCCGTCCGGCAATTCCAGATCCTCGTCGCGGCGATAGGCGCGGATGTCGGCCTCCTGGCGGCTGAGATAGCCGCGATAGGTGCCCTCGATCTCCAGTTGCTCGGCCACGTCGGCGCGCAGATCGTTTAGCTGCGGCCACACCTCGCCCAGCCGGACCAGATTCAACGTGGGATAGGCCAGCAGGTCCCAGGCCGAGCGCACCACGCCGTCCTGATTGACCTCCAGCCCATACTTGCGCAGCACGTTGGGCGACGCCTTCAACTCCGACAGGTGTTGGCGGCCCTGCTCCAAGGCCATGGCCTTATCTCGAAACCGCATCGACCGCTCGGGTCCGATGCACCCCATGGCCTCGCCCTTGGGGGTCAGGCGCAGATCGGCGTTGTCGGCACGCAGAGCCAAGCGGTACTCGGCGCGCGAGGTGAACATGCGATAGGGCTCCGAAGTACCCAGCGTCACCAGATCGTCCACCATGACGCCCAGATAGGCGTCGGCGCGGTCGAGGATCAGCGGCTCGGACCCGGACACGGCGCGGGCGGCATTGAGGCCGGCCAGCAGACCTTGTGCCCCCGCCTCCTCGTAGCCGGTGGTGCCATTGATCTGGCCGGCCAGGAACAGGCCCTTGACCCTGCGGGTCTCTAGGCTGCGGTGCAGCTCGCGCGGATCGATGAAATCGTACTCGATGGCATAGCCGGGCCGCAGGATGGTCACCCGCTCCAGGCCGGGGATGGAGTGAATCATCGCCTCCTGCACCTCGGCCGGCAGCGAGGTGGAGATACCGTTGGGATAGACGGTGTGGTCGTCCAGCCCCTCGGGCTCCAGGAACAGCTGGTGGCGGTCCTTGTCGGCGAAGCGGACGACCTTGTCCTCGATGGACGGGCAATAACGCGGCCCCACGCTGCTGATCTGCCCCGAATACATGGGCGCACGGTGCAGGTTGGCGCGGATGATGGCGTGGGTTTCCGCCGTGGTGTAGGTGATGCCGCACGCCACCTGGGGCACGGTGATGCGCTCGGTCAGGGTGGAGAACGGCACCGGCGGGTCGTCGCCCGGCTGCATCTCCAGCGACGCCCAGTCGATGGTGCGCCCATCCAGCCGTGCCGGGGTTCCGGTCTTCAGGCGCGACAGCGGGAAGCCGGCGCGGGCCAGCGCCGCCGACAAACCGTAGGACGGCGCGTCACCCACCCGGCCGGCCGGCCAGCGCTTCTCGCCGCAATGGACCAAGCCGCGCAGGAAGGTGCCGGTGGTGATGACGACGGCACCCGCGCCGATACGGCGGCCGTCGGCCAGCACCAATCCGGCCACCCTGCCCTCGCCGATCAGCAAATCCTCGGCCGAGCCGGCCAGCAGGGTCAGATTGGCGGTCTCGTCCAGCAGCGCCCGCATGGCCTGGCGATAGAGCTTGCGGTCGGCCTGGGCGCGCGGCCCCTGCACCGCCGGCCCCTTGCTGCGGTTAAGGATGCGGAACTGGATGCCGGCGCGATCGATGGTGCGTCCCATGAGTCCGTCGAGGGCGTCGATCTCGCGCACCAGCTGGCCCTTGGCCAAGCCGCCGATAGCGGGGTTGCACGACATCTCGCCCAACGTCTCGAGCCGCTGGGTGACCAGCAGGGTGGCGGCGCCGGTGCGCGCGGCGGCGGCGGCAGCCTCGCAGCCGGCATGGCCACCGCCGATCACCACCACGTCGGCCATCAGGTCGAAGCCAGAGTCCTTGGCCGGTTTCACGTGAAACATCTCACTTGCCAATGCAGAATTCCTTGAACACCACGTCCAGCAGCTCATCCACCTCGACCCGGCCGGTGATGCGGCCAATGGCGGTAGCGGCCAGACGCAAATCCTCGGCGGCCAGCTCGATCTCCGCCTCGGGGTCGAAGCGGGTCAGCGCCGCCACGCATTCCTCCACCGCCGCCCGATGGCGGGCACGGGTCAGTGCCGGGGCAGCAGCTGTGGCAAAGCGATCGGCCACCTCTTTCTCCAGTACGGCCAGCAGGGCGTCCATGCCCTCACCGGTGCGGGCCGATACCGGGTGACCTGCGAGCGGATAGGCACCCCCGCCCGGATCGTTCTTATCCAGATCGCTCTTGTTCAGCACCACCAGGGTGTCCTTGTCCATCACGCCGCGGGTCGCCGCATCCGGTTCCACCGAAGCGTCGCACACCGCCAGCTTGAGGTCGGCGGCCTCGGCCCGCGCCAGCGCCCGGCGAATGCCTTCCGCCTCGATCTCCTCGGCGGCGTCGCGCAGGCCCGCGGTATCGGCCAGCACCACCGGCCAGCCGTGCAGGTCCAGATGCACCTCGATGATGTCGCGGGTGGTGCCGGCCTGGGCCGACACGATGGCGGCCTCGCGTCCGGCGATACGGTTGAGCAGGGACGACTTGCCGGCATTGGGGGCACCCAGGATGGCGATATGGATGCCGTCGCGCAGGCGCTCGCCCCGCATCCCTTGCGCCAGATGGCCGCGCATGTCGGCCACCAGGCCGGTGACCGCCTGCTCCACCTCGCCCACCAGGGACTCGGGCACGCCCTCGTCGGAAAAGTCGATGACCGCTTCCATCAGGGCCAGGTCGCGCACCAGCTCACCCCGCCAGCCCTCGGCCAGACGGGCAAGCCCGCCATCCAGTTGGCGCAGGGCTTGGCGCCGCTGCGCCGCCGTCTCGGCTTCGACCAGATCAGCGATGGCTTCGGCGCGGGTGAGGTCCAGCTTGCCATTGAGGAAGGCGCGCTTGGAAAACTCGCCCGGCTCGGCCGGAGCCAGACCCTGCCCGGCCAGCACCGACGACAACGCCGAGGCCACCGCTCGGCCGCCATGGACGTGCAGCTCGACCACGTCCTCGCCGGTGAACGAGGCCGGGGCCGGGAACCACAAGGCCAGGCCGTCGTCGATATCCTCACCTTCATGCTTCAGGCGCACCCGCACCGCCTTGCGCGCGGCTGGCAGATCGTGCCCGGACAGCCGGACCAACGCAGCTCCGGCTTCGGGTCCCGATAACCGGAACACGGCGATGCCGCCACGGCCGGGGGCGCTGGCAAGGGCGAAGATGGTGGAACGGGACATGCTGGCACTCAAGAAATCAAACCACCAAGGGCACCAAGAGCTCCAAGCCATCGGGGGGGCGATGCCTTTCCCCTCGGTCGCTTGGTGCCCTTGGTGCCCTTGGTGGTGAACTTTATCGGGCTTCGCCCGCAGATGAAAGACTCAGGCCGAGACCACCGGCTGGTCCTCGGGACGCAGCATCAGGCGCTCGACCCGCCCGCCCCCGACGATGTGGGTGTCGAGGATCTCGTCGATGTCCTCGTAGCTGGCATAGGTGTACCAGACGCCTTCCGGATAGATTACCATCACCGGGCCCAACTCGCAGCGGTCCAGACAGCCGGCGCTGTTGATGCGTAGATCGGCAAGGCCCAGCTCCTTGGTGCGCGCCTTGAGGTAATCGCGCAGCGGCTCTGACCCGCGCGCGGCGCACGATCCCCGGCGATGGCCGTCAGGGCGGCGGTTGGTACACATGAAAACGTGGATGCGGAAATAAGGCTTGGGATCGGTGGTCAATGCGTCTACTTCTCCCGCCGGCCGGCACCGGCGAACTGGGACCAGAACATTTTCTGCAGCTGCTCCATGCCCTGCACACCGGCGGGCAGCCAGGTCTTGACCATGGTTTCCGGATCCATGGCGTGCAGGCTGGCGGTCATACGCTCCTGGACCTGTTTCAGCAGGGCATCCTGCATGGGCTTGACGTCGGGCAGCCCCAAAAAGGCCCGGGCTTCCTCCGGGGTACAATCCACATCGACGGTGAACTTCATCTTTTGCCCCCCGTGGGTTGCGTTTCTGTGCCGAAGCTCCAAACTAAGCCCTTGCGCCAAAAGGCGTCAACGTGGACTCGCGGAAGGTACTCCCCATGACCAATCGCCTCGCCGGGGAAACCAGCCCCTATCTGTTGCAGCATAAGGACAACCCGGTCGATTGGCGCCCCTGGGGGCCGAATGCCCTGGCCGCCGCCAAGGCGTCCGACAAGCCGATCCTCTTGTCCATCGGCTATGCCGCCTGCCATTGGTGCCACGTCATGGCGCACGAATGCTTCGAGGACGAAGACATCGCGGCGCAGATGAACCAGGACTTCATCAACATCAAGGTGGACCGCGAGGAACGCCCCGACCTGGACGCCATCTACCAGCAGGCCCTGGCCTTGATGGGACAGCACGGCGGCTGGCCGCTGACCATATTCCTGACCCCCGACGGCGCACCATTCTGGGGCGGCACCTATTTTCCGCCGACGGCGCGCTATGGCCGCCCCGGCTTCCCCGACGTGCTGCGCGCGCTGTCCGACACCTGGGCGAACGCCCGCGACAAGGTGGGTGAGAACGTTACCGCGCTGACGGAGGCGCTGTCCCACACGTCCCACACGGGCGGCATGACGCTGGAACTCGACCTGCTCGACGAGGGTGCCAAGCGGGTCTTGGAGATGGTGGACACCGAGCATGGCGGCCTGCAGGGCGCACCCAAATTCCCGCAGCCCAGCCTGTTCGACTTCCTGTGGCGCGCCAGCCTGCGCACCGGCGACGCGGGTCTGCGCGAGGCGGTGACGCTGACCCTGGACCGCATGGCCTATGGCGGCATCTACGATCACCTGGGCGGTGGCTTCATGCGCTATTCCACCGACGAAGCCTGGCTGGTGCCCCATTTCGAGAAGATGCTGTACGACAACGCTCAGCTCGTCGACCTCTACACCCAGGTGTGGCAGGGCACCGGCGAGGAGCTTTACCGCCATCGCGTGGCCGAGACGGTGGAATGGTGCCTGCGCGACATGATGGCCGAGGACGGCGCCTTCGCCGCCACGCTGGATGCCGATTCGGAAGGCATCGAGGGCAAGTTCTACACCTGGAATGCGGCCGAGGTGGACCAGGTGCTGGATCCCGAGGCGGCGCGCTGGTTCAAGCAGGCCTACGACGTCACCCCCGAGGGCAATTGGGAAGGCACCTCCATCCTGCACCGCAACCACCAGCCCCAACCGGTGGGAGCCGAGGACATCCTGGCCGACGCCCGCGCGGTGCTGTGGCGCGAGCGCGAGACGCGCGTTTCCCCTGGCCGCGACGACAAGGTGCTGGCCGACTGGAACGGCATGATGATCGCCGCCATGGCCAATGCCGGCCAGGTCTTCGCCATGCCGCGCTGGGTAGATGCCGCCCGCGTCGCCTTCGAGGCGGTGCGCACCCGCATGGCCCTGCCCGATGGCCGGTTGGCCCATTCCATGCGCTTCGGCCGCGTCAGCACCATCTGCCTGATGGACGATTTGGCGCAGATGGCCCGCGCGGCGCTGGCGCTGTACGAAGCCACCGGCGAGCCCGAACTGCTCGCCCAGGCCCGCGCCTGGGTGGACGCTGCCGACCGCCATTACTGGGACCAGGATGGGGGTGGCTATTTCCAGGTGGCCGAGGATGCCGACGACATCGTGGTGCGTCTGAAGCCGGTGCACGACAGCGCGACACCGTCCGCCAACGGCACCATGGTCCAGGTGCTGTCCCGCCTCGCTTTGCTGACCGGCGAGGAACGCTACCGGGTGAAGGCCGAGGCGGTGATCGCCGCCTTCTCCAACCAGGTGCGCGAGCATTTCGCCAACATGACCTC
>DATJKV010000387.1:0-1578 GCA_035491155.1 Magnetospirillum sp.
GGCCTGACCATCCTGGGCGAGGCCGCCTCACCGCTTCGCCTGCTGTGTCTGGCCGCCATCGCCGGCGGCATCGTCGGACTAAAGCTGACCCAGCCGTGACGCCCCCCCCTGGCATTGGGCAAAGAAAAAGGCCCCGGGAAACCCGGGGCCTGATCTTAGGCTATCCCAAAGGGGATCAGCGCACGAACACCTGCACCTCGCCGGTCTGGGCGGCGGCGCTGGTGGTCTGGCTGACGCGGATGCGGCTGGAGGGCAGGCCCATGTTGGTGAGCGAGCGCACCACCGATTCGGCGTTGCGGCGCACCGCGGTGGCGCCCAGGGCCTGGCTGCCCGGGGTGGCGCCGGTCGGCGACACCGCGATGACGTCGAACGAGGCGCTGGGACGGCGGTCCAGGGCGCCCTTGACGGCGGCATACAGCGCGCTTTCGTAGGACACGTTGGGCTTGTCGAAGCGGATGGTCACCAGCGGGGTATCGCTGGTCACGGCGGCGCGCGGGGCGGCCACCGGGGCGTCGAACGAGGCCGGGGCGAAGCCGGCGCCCGGACGGGCGGCGAAGGACGAGCCGTAGAGCTGGCCGTTCTTGATGGCCAGCGCCAGGGTGTTCAAGTTGGTGCGCTCGTTGGCGACATAGTTCTGCTGGCGGTTGATGTCGTCGGACAGCTCGGTCAGCAGGCGCTCGATCAGCACCACGGTGCGGTTGGTCTCGTCTTCCAGGATGCGCAGCTGGCGATGGTCTTCGTCGACCGCGCCCGACAGCTGGCGGGCGGCGCGCACGGATTCGAGCAGATAGGCCGACAGCGCCGACGACGAGGTGACCTCGTTGGCCAGCCGGGTCATCTTCAGCACGTCTTCGTTGATGCGGTCCAGCTCGCCCTGGGCGGCGTTCCACTGCTGGTTCAGGATCGGGTTGCCCGGGGTGGTGCCCACCTGCAGGCGGGCGTTCACTGCGGCGACGGTGCCGTGGTAACGCTGGGAATCCTGCACGGTATCGTTGCGGATGGCCTGGAGCGTCTGGTTGTGGCGGGTCAGCATCGCCTGAAGCTGCTGCAGGTCGCCGCGCAAGGACGTCACCTTCTGGCCCACGTAGGTGCCGGTGGCGGCGCCGCTGGTTACGCCGGGCGCGTCGAAGTTCGAGCTGCCCAGGGCCGGCGGCGGAGCGGCGGTCGCAGTGCCGGTCTGAACGGTGCCGGACGCAGGAAACAGCGATTCCTCGGCGAACGAACATCCGCCTGCCAGGAGAACCGCGCACAAGGCCGCGGCATGGGTCGTCTTCAGGGCCATTGGGACTGTTTACCTTTTAGTTCGCCAATTGGGATGGAACCCGCCGGGTCAGCAAAACTCTGCATTGTCCAGAAAAATGACTTGCCCCCCGCAATCGTCGGGGATTTTACGCAAACCTCAAGGGGGCCACAAGCCGGATTTGCAGGCAGAACGCGCGGAAGTACTGTCGTTCGGGGGCATTTTTCAAACCTGCGAATCAGTGCTTGCGTCCCCTGGCGCCTTTGTGTATGGTCCGCACCCTCGCTGGACGGCAACGGCTGGCAAGGCAAAGCGCCCGTAGCTCAATTGGATAGAGC
>DATJKV010000388.1:0-6039 GCA_035491155.1 Magnetospirillum sp.
ATCGTCTCGGCCTCGAACGCCAACTTCAGCGTCAACGTTGCCCCTACCATCCCCGCCAGCACCGGCTTCTTCGCGGCCGGTGGGGTCGTCGGCAGCGGCGCGCCGAACGTCTTTTACACCGACCCCTCGGCGGTCTCGACCGGCACCTTCGTCGGTAACCTGGCCTCGGACATCAACAAGGCCTTCAACATCCAATACAACTCGCTGAACATGGACGTGTCCGGCGGCGTCGGCGCCAACACCACGCTCAGCCTGTTCCTGAACGGCAGCACGACCGCCACCCCCTACACCATCCAAGACACCACGACTGCGGCAGACCCGGTGCAGGCCACCGTGGATGCCTATAACGGCCTGTTCAAGCAAGCCGCCAATGGCCTGGTGGCCGTGCGCAACGGCAACACCATGTCGATCTACTCGGAATCGGCCATGACCTTCAAGGTCAACACCGGCGTCGGCGGCAGCAGCCCGCCCTTCGATCAGTCCGGCGCCGCGCAATGGACGACCGGCAGCGGTACCGCCGCCACCACCATGACCACCACCGGCACCACCTATTGCGAACAGTTGGCCGGCACCAATTCGCTGATTTTCCGCCAGACCGATCCGGCCCACGACATCACCGTGACCGGCCTGAACAACCTGGACCTGTCGAACGGCAACCCCGCCACCATGCAGAACCAGGACCTGATCTCGCCCAATACCTTCACCCTGGCGGCGACGGCGGTGAACACCACTCCGGCTATCACCTTCAACGGCGACGGCACGCCGTCGAACTTCAACGTCGGCTTCATGGATGTGGACTGGGCCAACGGCTCTACCGACATGAGCGGCGCGGACAGCGTCGGCCTGTTCATGGGCAATACCGGTGTGTTCGATGGCATGACCCAGCTGAACAGCGATTACAGTCTGGCCTACTGGAACCAGGACGGCGCCAAGTTCGGCAATTTCTCGGGCGTGTCCATCGGCAGCGACGGCATCGTCACCGCCCTGTTCGACAACGGCGTCACCCGTCCGGTGTTCCAGATCCCGGTCGCCACCTTCGTCAACCCCAACGGCATGGAAAGCCTGACCGGCAACGTGTTCATCGCCACCGACAATTCGGGCGAGCCGACCCTGCGCGAGGCCGGCTCGGCCGGTGCCGGCTCGGTCAACGCGGCCTCGCTGGAAGCCTCGACGGTGGATATCGGTACCGAGTTCACCACCATGATCGTGACCCAGCGCGCCTACTCGGCCGCCGCCAAGATCATCACCACCGCCGACCAGATGCTGGACGAACTGGTCCAGATCAAGCGTTAACCCGTTAACGGTTTTAACCGCGCTAGACTTGAGGGACCGGCCGCGCCAGCGGCTCGGTCCCTTCTTTTTTGGCCGAGCCGGTCGCGCCGGCCGACCCGGCAATTTCTGCCCAGCATTAACCTATCGTCAATCATGCGGAGCATAGGGTGCATCTTGTGGGTTTAGGCCCTTCGATTGGCGGTTCCGGGTGATCTCGACGTGAACGCGTTCCTGCAGATGATGCGCGGCCTAGGGCCCATGCGCCTGGCCGCGATCGCCGGTGTCGGCGTTTCCATCCTGGGCTTCTTCATCTATCTGATGAGCCGGGTGGCGGCGCCGCAGATGGAGCTGTTGTACGGCGACCTGGACCTGGGCGATTCCAAGGCCATCATCGACAAGCTGTCGGCCGAGAAGGTTCCCTACGAAATCCGCAAGGATGGCGCCGAAGTCTGGGTGCCCAAGGACCGCAAGATGGACCTGCGGGTGAAGATGGCCGAGCAGGCCATGCCCGCCATGGGCCGCGTCGCCGGCTACGAGCTGTTCGACAAGCAGGACACCCTGTCGGCCACCAGCTTCCAGCAGAACATCAATTACGTCCGCGCCCTCGAAGGCGAGCTGTCGCGCACCATCCGCGCCATCGACAAGGTGAAGTCGGCCCGCGTCCACCTGGTGCTGCCCAAGCGCGAGGCCTTCGCCCGCGAGGCCAACGAACCCAGCGCCTCGGTCATCCTCAAGATGCAGGGTTCGGGGCGGCTCGAACGTGGCCAGGTGGTGGCCATCCAGCACCTGATCGCGGCCGCCGTACCCAAGATGAAGCCGTCGCGAATTTCCATCGTCGACGACAAGGGCACCCTGCTGGCCAAGGGGTTCGAGAACGACCAGGAACTGGCCGCCCAAACCGCCGAGGAGCTGAGGCTCAAGACCGAGAACCGCCTGGCCCACACGGTGGAAAGCATCCTCGAGCGCTCGCTGGGCCCGGGCCGCGTCCGCGCCGAGGTGGCGGTCGAGATGGACATGAGCCGCGCCGTCACCACCGAGGAGGTCTACGACCCCGACAGCAAGGTGGTGCGCAGCCAGGTCACCGTGAACGAGGATGAAAGCAGCCAGGACGGCGAGCCACCCAACGTCTCGGTCACCAACAACCTGCCCGACCCGGCCGCCTCCAGCGGCTCGGGCAGCAAGTCGTCCACCAAGTCGGCCAAGAACCAGGAAACCGTCAATTACGAAATCTCCAAGAAGACCAAGAACACGGTCAAGGAGATGGGCGAGGTCAGGCGCGTCACCGCCGCCGTGCTGGTGGACGGCATCTACGACGTGGGTGCCGACGGCAAGAAGACCTATCGCGACCGCACGCCCGAGGAGATCAATAAGCTGGAAGAGCTGGTGCGCAACGCCATCGGCTACGACCGCTCGCGCCAGGACCAGGTGCGCGTCATCTCCATGCAGTTCGCCGGCGGCGAAGAGCAGTACCAGTCGGAAGAGCCCGGCGAGTTCATCTTCGGCATGCGCCGCGACTTTGTCGAGAAGGTGGCGTCGAACCTGGGCCTGTCCATCGTCGCCATCCTGTTCCTGCTGCTGGTGCTGCGCCCGCTCATCGGCCGCGCCATCGAGAGCATGCAGGGCCAGGTCGGCCCCGACGGCCGCCGCCTGCTGACCGCCGACGGCCAGGCCATCCCGCAATTGACCGGCCCCGGCGCGCCGCCCACCCCGGTGCCGGCGCTGGGCGGCGAGGAAGAGGTCATCGCCGACGAACTGATCGACATCGACAAGGTGGAAGGCCGCGTCAAGGCGTCGTCCATCCGCAAGATCGGCGAGATCGTCGACAAGCATCCCGAGGAAGCTTTGTCGATTATCCGCAATTGGCTGTACCAGGAAGGCTGAGCGTAGGAGTCCCGCACCATGGCCCGCATGAAAGAGGACTACCGGTCGCTTACCGGCCCGCAGAAGGCGGCGATGCTGATGCTGTCGCTGGGCGAGGAGCACTCGTCCAAGCTGTTCTCCATGATGGACGACGAGGAGATCAAGGAGCTCTCCCAGATCATGGCGAACCTGGGCACGGTGTCCGCCAACCTGATCGAGCGCCTGTTCGTCGAGTTCGCCGACCAGCTCTCCTCCACCGGCTCGCTGGTGGGCTCGATGGAAAGCACCGAAAGGCTGCTGCTGAAGTCGCTGCCAAAGGACCGCGTGTCGACCATCATGGAGGAAATCCGCGGTCCCGCCGGCCGCACCATGTGGGACAAGCTGGGCAATGTGAACGAGGCCGTGCTGGCCAACTACCTGAAGAACGAATACCCGCAGACCGTCGCCGTCGTGCTGGCCAAGATCAAGCCCGATCATGGCGCCCGCGTGCTGTCGCTGCTGCCTGAAAACTTCGCCATGGAAGTGATCATGCGCATGCTGCGCATGGAGGCGGTGCAGAAGGAAGTGCTGGACGGCGTGGAAAAGACGCTCCGCACCGAGTTCATGAGCAACCTGGCCCGCACCCAGCGCCGCGACGCGCACGAGCTGATGGCCGACATCTTCAACAACCTGGACCGCAACGCCGAAAACCGCTTCATGTCGGCCCTGGAAGAGCGCAACCGCGAATCCGCCGAGAAGATCAAGGCCCTCATGTTCACCTTCGAGGATCTGGTGCGCATCGACGCCGCCGGCATCCAGACCCTGCTGCGCCAGGTGGAGAAGGACAAGCTGGGCATGGCCCTCAAGGGCGGCTCGGACGCGGTCAAGGACCTGTTCTTCAAGAACATGTCCGAACGCGCCGGCAAGATGCTGCGCGAGGACATGGAGGCGCTGGGTCCCGTTCGCCTGCGCGACGTGGACCAGGCCCAGTCGCTTATCGTCGCCATGGCGAAGGAACTGGCCGCCTCGGGCCAGATCGTCATCTCGGAAGGCCGCGAGGAAGACGAGCTGGTGTACTAAGCGATGTCGACGTTCCGCAAATACATGTTCGACCTGGATTTCGACCATCCGCACCCCCAGCAGCCGCTGGCGGCCGACGAGGTCGAGGCCGAGCATGCCGAGGTCGAACCCGAGGTGGAGGCCGAGCCGGAACCGCCGCCGCCCATGTTCTCGGAGGAGGAGCTGGCCTTCGCCCGCGACGCCGCCTTCGAGGAAGGGCGCCAGGCCGGGCTGGCCGAGGCGCAGGAGCAGTCCGAGCGCCTGACCGCCACGGCGCTCAACGCCCTGTCCGACCAGTTCCAGAATGTCTTCCACCAGCAGGCCGAGGCCAACGACGCCAATGTCGCCGCCGCCGTGCGGGTGGCCCAAGCGGTATTCCGGAAGGTGCTGCCGGCGGCCTGCGAGCAATATGCCTTCGAAGAGGTGACGCGGGTGGTGGAAGAGGTGGTGGGCCACGTCCTCGATGAGCCGCGCATCATCGTGAAGGTGGCCGAGCCGCTGATGGAGGCGGTGCGCGAGCGCCTGGAAGCGGTGGCGCAAAGCCACGGCTTCGAGGGCCGCGTGGTGGTACAGGCGGACAACCGGCTGCGCTCCGGCGACTGCCGGGTGGAATGGACCGACGGCGGCGCCGAGCGCGACCAGGCCCGCCTGATGGAAGAGATCGAAGCGACCATCGAGCGGGCACTGGCCCCGCCCGAGCGGCGCCTTGAAGGCGCCGGCGAATTCGCCGGCACTTAAGGTTTTTGTGAAAGGGTGAACCCATGGCCGATTTCGAGCTGAACGACCTTAAGCCCGAGGACGAGCATCCCGCCGACATTCCGGACGGGCCGCGGTCCGCCCGCGACCTCGAGGCGGTGTACGACATCCCGGTGCAGGTCTCGGCGGTGCTGGGCAAGTCCAGCATGCAGGTGAACCAGCTGTTGAAGCTGGGACGCGGCGCCGTGGTGGAACTGGACCGCAAGGTGGGCGAGGCCATCGACATCTACGTCAACAATCGCCTGGTGGCGCGTGGCGAGGTGGTCGTGGTGGAAGACCGCCTGGGCGTGACCATGACCGAAATCATCAAGACCGACCGCAGCTAAAAGCCGGCGCGAAAAGGGGGCTTGGGATGCGACTTCTCATTATCGGCGCCATGGACGGACAGATCGGCGCCGCCAGCCAGATCGCCATGGGGCGGGGCGCTAAGGTCAGCTTGGCCGAGGACGTCGACCAGGGTCTGGAGTTCCTGCGGGGCCAGGGCGCCGACTTGGTGATGATCGACGTGCGCCGCGACGTGCAGCGCCTGATCGAATGCGTCGAAGCGGAACGCATCGTGGTGCCGGTGATCGCCTGCGGCGTCGCCTCGGACGCCTCGGCCGCCGTGCGCGCCATCAAGGCCGGCGCCAAGGAATACATCCCCCTGCCGCCCGACCCGGAGCTGATCGCAGCCGTACTTGCGGCGGTAGCCAACGATTCGCGCGACCTGGTCTATCGCGATGAAGCAATGGCGAAGGTCATCAGGCTCGCACAGCAAATCGCGGGCTCCGACGCATCGGTGATGATCACCGGCGAGTCCGGAACCGGCAAGGAGGTTATGGCGCGTTACGTCCACTCCCGCTCCTCGCGCGCCAGGCGGCCCTTCATCTCCATCAACTGCGCCGCGATCCCCGAACAGCTCCTGGAATCGGAACTGTTCGGGCATGAAAAGGGTGCCTTTACCGGCGCGGTGGCGCGGCGGATCGGCAAGTTCGAGGAGGCGACCGGCGGCACGTTGCTGCTTGACGAAATTTCCGAGATGGATGTGCGGCTGCAATCCAAACTCCTGCGTGCGATCCAGGAGCGCGTGATCGACCGTGTCGGCGGCACCCGTCCGGTTCCCGTCGATATCCG
>DATJKV010000389.1:0-7827 GCA_035491155.1 Magnetospirillum sp.
GGGCTGTCGTTGCGCAGCACGATGGCACGCGGCGCCAACACTTGGCGCAGGGCCTCGACCACCAGCGGGGTCAGGCGCTCCATGCCGGCGGTGTTTACCTGCACCGACAGCACATCGCCATAGCGGTCCACCACCAGGCCCGGCAGCAGGTCGGCCTCGGAATGGATCAGGCGGTAGTGGGGCGTGCCGAACAGTTCGTCGCGCAAGGCAACCGCCCGACCCAGGCGCTGGGCCAGGAAGGCGACGTCCACGGTGTCGGCGGCGTCGCGCGACAGCACGCGCGCGGCGATCAGGGAATGGGGATTGAAGGTGGCCACGCCCAAGATTTCGTCCCCGGCATCCACCAGGGTGACCAGGCTGCCGGCCGGCAGCGCCTTGGCCTCCGGCGTCATCTCGACTTCGTTGGAGAAGGCCCACGGATGGCCAGAGCGGAAGCGCCGCGCGCGCCCCTTGGCGAAGCGGATGCGGGGGCGGGCGGCGGGGTTGTCGGCGATGATATCGGTCATAGGCCCATCCTAAAGGAGGGGGCAGGCCACGACAATCGCCGAGCAAAGCCCTGCCCTAAGGAAGCGTTCCCGAGCGAAGAAGAACGCACAAACCGGTGGGATACCAGTAAATTTCTCCAATTTTGATATGGATCAATGGCCGGGGGGACGCATCCCGTCATAGTGCGCCAACTCGGAGCAATGTCCTCCCGGTCGGAAATCGACCAACGGGGGTTGTTTGTCTTTTCCGGCGGGGCGCTCCGGGCTGACCCTTTCCCGGTCGAAACAGGAGTTCGGCATGAGCACCAACACCGACGCCACGCCCTATTGCGAAGACGTGGTGAAGAAGTTCGTCCTTGCGGCGACGTTCTGGGGTGTGGTTGGCTTCCTGGCTGGCGATTTCATCGCCTGGCAGCTCGCCTTCCCGGCCCTCAATCTTGATCTGGAGTGGACCACCTTCGGCCGTCTGCGCCCGGTCCATACCTCCGCCGTGATCTTCGCCTTCGGCGGCAACATCCTTCTCTCCACCTCGCTGTACTGCGTGCAGCGTACCTGCCGCGCCAGCCTCTTCGGCGGCTCCGGCTTCGGCAACTTCATCTTCTGGAACTTCCAGATTTTCATCGTGGTTGCCGCGCTGACCTACGTCCTGGGCTTCTCCCAGGGCCAGGAATACGCCGAGCCCGAGTGGTGGCTGGACCTGTGGTTGACGGTGACCTGGGTCGCTTATCTGGTGGCCTTCGTCGGCACCCTGTATAAGCGCAAGGAACCCCACATCTATGTGGCCAACTGGTTCTTCTTCGCCATGATCCTGACCGTCGCCATGCTGCACCTGGGCAACAACATCGCTGTCCCGGCCGTGCTGTTCGGCGGCTCCTGGATGAAGTCGTACAACCTGTTCGGCGGCGTGCAGAACGCCATGACCCAGTGGTGGTACGGCCATAACGCGGTGGGCTTCTTCCTGACCGCCGGCTTCCTGGGCATCATGTACTACTTCGTGCCCAAGCGCGCCGAGCGTCCAGTGTACTCGTATCGCCTGTCGATCGTGCACTTCTGGGCCCTGATCTTCCTGTACATCTGGGCCGGCCCGCACCACCTGCACTACACCGCTCTCCCCGACTGGGCGCAGACCCTGGGCATGACCTTCTCGGTGATGCTGTGGATGCCGTCCTGGGGTGGCATGATCAACGGCCTGATGACCCTGTCGGGTGCCTGGGACAAGCTGCGGACCGACCCGGTCATGCGTTTCCTGGTCTCCTCGGTGGCCTTCTACGGCATGTCGACCTTCGAAGGCCCGATGATGTCGGTGAAGGCGGTCAACTCGCTGTCCCACTACACCGACTGGACCATCGGCCACGTGCACTCCGGTGCCTTGGGCTGGGTGGCCTTCGTCTCCTTCGGCGCTCTGTACTACCTGGTTCCCAAGCTGTGGGGCCGCAAGGAAGTCTACTCGCTGAAGCTGGTCGGCGTGCACTTCTGGATCGCCACCATCGGCATCGTGCTCTACATCACCGCGATGTGGATCTCGGGCATCATGCAGGGCCTGATGTGGCGTGCGTATGACAACCTCGGCTTCTTGCAGTACTCGTTCATCGAGACCGTCGAGGCGATGCATCCGTACTACGTGATCCGTGCTCTCGGCGGCGTTCTGTTCGTCCTCGGTGCCCTGGTGATGGTCTACAACTTCGTTAAGACCATTAAGGGCGACGTGGCCGAAGAGGCTGCTCAGCCCTCGACCGCTGCGGCCCGCTGAGGGGAGGAAACGAAATGTCTGTGTTCAAGCATCACGCTAAGCTCGAAACCAACATCTTCTTCCTCGCCGTCGGTATTCTGCTCACGGTGATCGTCGGTGGCCTCGTCGAGGTCGTGCCGCTGTTCACCATCGAGTCGACCATCGAGAAGGTTGATGGCATCCGTCCGTACAGCCCGCTGGAGCTGGCCGGTCGCAACATCTACATCCGCGAAGGCTGCTACAACTGCCACAGCCAGATGATCCGTCCGTTCAAGGACGAGGTCGAGCGCTATGGCCACTACAGCCTCGCGGCCGAGTCCAAGTACGACCACCCCTTCCAGTGGGGCTCCAAGCGTACCGGCCCGGATCTGGCCCGCGTTGGTGGCAAGTACACCAATGACTGGCATGTCCGCCACCTGATCAATCCGCGCGACGTCGTGCCGGAATCGATCATGCCGGGTTACCCGCACCTCAAGCGCGCGCTCGACTACGCCACCATCTCGGCCGACATGACGGCCCTGTCGGTGGTGGGCGTGCCCTACACCAAGGATCAGATCGCCAACGCCAAGAAGGACGTCGAGGAGCAGGTTGGCTCCGAAGCCGCCGACTCGGCCATCGCCAAGCGTTACCCGAAGGCGAAGCTGGGCAAGGCTTACGCCGCTGATCCGAAGGTGACCGAAATGGACGCCCTGGTGGCGTACCTGCAGGTCCTGGGCACCTTCGTGGACTTCACGACCGTGAAGCCCGAGAAGATCGCCCGCTAAGAGGAGCGGAGATTGTTAGAGACGTTCGTCAACGACGTTCTCCGCCCCCTTTGGGGCCTGTGGGTAATGGTTTTGTTCCTCGGGATCGTCTTCTGGGCGTTCCGGCCTAAAAACAAGAGCCGGTTCGAATCCTACGGAGACATCCCCTTGAGGGACGAAGACGACAAGGAGCGCTAATATGGCTTCCATGGAAAAGGACTCGGTTTCCGGTCAGTACACGACCGGTCACGAGTGGGACGGCATCAAGGAGCTGAACACTCCTCTGCCGAAGTGGTGGGTCTACGTGTTCTGGGCCACCGTCATCTGGTCGATCGCCTACTGGATCGCCATGCCGGCTTGGCCGACCATCAGCGACTACTCCCGTGGCGTGTTGAACTACTCTTCGCGCAACGAGCTGGAGTCCGAGCTGAAGGCCCAGAAGCAGGCTCGTGCTAAGTACGAAGCGAAGATCGCTGCCCTGCCCGTCGAAGACGTGGTCAAGGACAAGGATCTGCGCAACTTCGCCATGGTGGGCGGCAAGGTGCTGTTCAACGACAACTGCGCCCCCTGCCACCAGCAGGGCGGCGTGGGCACCGCCAACGCCTATCCGAACCTGGCTGACGACGAGTGGATCTGGGGCGGCACCCTGGCCGACATCCAGCAGACCATCTCGTTCGGCGTCCGCAATTCCAACGCCAACTCGCACCAGAGCGAGATGCCCAAGTTCGGCGCTGACAAGCTGCTGACCAAGGAGCAGATCGACCAGGTCGCCGACTATGTCGTCGCCCTGTCGTCGAAGGGCGCGACCGCCGGCCTGCCCGGCGAAGCGATCTTCGCCGAGAACTGCGTGGCCTGCCACCAGGAAGGCGGCGTTGGTTCCAAGGACGTCGGCGCGCCGGCCCTGAACAACAACATCTGGCTGTTCAAGGGTGGCAAGGACAACGTGAAGCAGGTGGTGGTCAACCAGGTCACCAACCCGCGTCACGGCTCCATGCCGGCGTGGTCCGAGCGTCTCGACGAGACCTCGATCAAGGAGCTGACCGTCTACGTCCACTCGCTGGGCGGCGGTAAGTAAGGTACCCGCGCCCGGGTCGGCCTTCCGGCCCGGGCGCACCCCAATAAGCCGGGCCGGCTTCGGCCGCGTCCGGCTCCTTTAGCCGGGAAGGGGCCGTTCAGGTCCCGGGGGCCCGGCAAAAAGGTAGCGTGGGGTGCGTCTCATCCGGGACGTGCCCCACGGCCTTTTTCAAGGCCACCCCAATTTCCCCCACCCGCGGCCATTTGACCGCGGTTATTTTCCGACCATTGGTTAAGCGATTATCCTGAAGCGCCCCGCTATGCATATGGCGCATGGCTATCATGCCCGAATGACAGGTCAGGCACCCCCTGCCGTCGATAGGATCGGGCCGCGTTTTTACCCGGAGTGCGGAAGCAGATGACCAAGGCCACCCCGCAGGCGCAGCCCTCCAACGAGCTGTATGCCGAGACGATCACCATTCACCCCCGCAAGGTGACGGGCACCTTCCGCACCATCAAATGGTGGCTGATGGCCATCCTGCTGGCGTTCTGGCACCTGGCGCCGTTCCTGCGCTGGGATCGCGGCCCCGGCGCCCCCGATCAGGCCATCCTGGCCGACATGACCGGTCGGCGCGGCTATTTCTTCTTCATCGAGATTTGGCCGCAGGAGGTCTACTACCTGACCGGCCTGCTGCTGTTCGCCGCCATCGCCCTGTTCTTCGCATCGGCGCTGGCCGGCCGCGTGTGGTGCGGCTTCGCCTGCTGGCAGACGGTCTATACCGACCTGTTCGTGCTGGTCGAGCGCCTGGTGGTGGGCGACCGCAACGCCCGCATCAAGCTGGACCGCCAGCCGTGGAACGCCAGCAAGCTGGTCAAGAAGGGCATCATCCACGCGGTCTGGCTGATGATCTCGCTGGCCTGCGGCATCGCCTTCACCCTGTATTTCGATGACGCCTTCACCACGCTGAAGGAGATCTTCACCTTCCAGGCGTCCCTCGGCACCTGGTCGGCGATCGGCATCGTCGGCGGCTGCTGCTACCTGCTGGCCGGCTTCGCCCGCGAGCAGGTGTGCCTGTACATGTGCCCCTATTCGCGCTTCCAGTCGGCCATGTTCGACGACCATTCGCTCATCATCTCCTACGAGGCATGGCGCGGCGAGCCGCGCGCCCCGGCGCGCAAGGGCCAGGGGTTCGAGGGCCGCGGCCATTGCATCGACTGCAAGATGTGCGTGACCTCGTGCCCCACCGGCGTCGACATCCGCGAAGGCTTGCAGATGGGCTGCATCGGCTGCGGCCTGTGCATCGACGCCTGCAACACCATGATGGACAAGTTCAGCCTGCCGCGCGGCCTGATCAGCTATGATTCGACCGTCAACCAGCAGACCCGCGAAAAGGGAGTGGGCGGCAAGACGAAGCTGGTGCGCTCGCGCACCATCCTCTATACCGCGCTGCTGAGCGCCATCGGCCTGGGCATGATCTTCATGCTGGGAACCCGCAAGACGGTGGACGTCAATGTGCTGCACGAACGCTCCCCCTTGTTCGTTCAGCTATCCGATGGCAGCATTCGCAACGGCTATACCTACAAGGTCCTGAACATGGTCCGTAAGGATCGCACCTTCGCCCTGTCGGTCTCCATCCCCGGCGCCACCATCGACGTGGTGGGCGACGAGGCCGGCAAGCGCGAGACGACCGAATTGCAGGTCCCGGGCGATGACGTCACGGCGTTCCGCCTCTACGTCAACGTTCCGGAAGCCGCCGTCCAGAACTCCAAGACCCCGCTCAGCTTCATCCTCACCGACAAGGCCGACGGCCACGTGGTGAAGAGCGAGACACTGTTCGCGGGGCCCGGCAGGTGACAAATCAGGTGACCAACATGGCTGCGACCCGTGAACGGGGCTGGTGGTATCCGTACATCTTCGTCGGCTGCTTCGTGGTGGTGGTGGCGGTGAATGCGGCTCTGGCCTATTTCGCCACCTCGACCTTCACCGGGCTGGAGACCGACGGCGCCTACCAGAAGGGCTTGGCCTACAACGAGAACATCGCCTTGGCCAAGGCCCAGGAAGCGATGGGCTGGACCGTGGAGACCAAGGTCACCCCCGGCCCCATCGACACCTCCGGCGTCAAGGCCGACATCGTGGTCAGCTATCGCGACCGCGATGGCCGTCCGGTCGAGGGCATGGAGGTCAAGGCCGACATCATCCGTCCCACCGCCAAGGGCCTGGACCAGCACGTGGTGCTGTCGCCCCTGGGCAACGGCACCTATGGCGGCACCTACCAGCTGCCGGCCAAGGGTGTGTGGGACATGGACATCGCCGCCGTGGGCGCCGGCGTCTCGTACGAACACGCGCAGCGTTTCGTCATACGGTGACCGCCGCCCGCGCGTGCCGCCATTGCGGCTCGGCCATCCCGGCCGGGCTGCCCGGCGACTTCTGCTGCACCGGCTGTGAGGGTGCCTTCAGCTTGGTCCAGGGACTGGGGCTGGAGACCTATTACCGCCGCCGCGCCATCGACCCGGCGGCGCGCCCGCTGCGGCCCGAGGACGAGGCCAATGCGCTCCACGACTTCTCGGCCCATGTGACGGTGAGCGAGGCTGGCGAGGCCTCGCTCCACCTCATGGTCGAGGGCATCCACTGCGCCGCCTGCATCTGGCTGATCGAGGCGCTGCTGTCCAAGCAGCCCGGCGTCAATTGGGCTCGCGTCAACATGACCACGCGGCGCCTGGTGGTGCGCTGGGATGCGGGCCAAATCGACGCCTCCGCCCTGCTGGAACCGGTGCTCAAGGTCGGCTATCGCCTGGTCCCCTACGATCCGGCCAAGCTGGGCCGCGAGACCGAGAGGGTGGAGAAGGAGCTGCTGCGCGCCATGGCGGTGGCCGGCTTCGCCGCCGGCAACGTCATGCTGCTGTCGGTCTCGGTATGGGCCGGCCACTTCACCTACATGGGGCCGCATACCCGCGACCTGATGCACTGGATTTCGGCGCTGATCGTGCTGCCGGCGGTGCTGTTCTGCATCCGCCCGTTCGCACGCTCGGCCTTCGCCGCGTTGCGCTCGGGCCGCACCAACATGGACGTGCCGATCACCCTGGGCGTGACGCTGGCCTCGGCCATGTCGCTGGCCGAGACCATGCGCGGCGGCGAGTGGGCCTATTTCGATTCCGCCATCACCCTGCTGTTCTTCCTGCTGATCGGCCGTTACCTGGATTCGCGGGCGCGCGGGCGCGCCCGATCGGCCGCCGAACATCTGTTGGCGCTGGACGCGGTTGCGGTCACCGTGCTGGAGGCTGACGGCACCCAACGGCTGCTGCCGCCCACCCAGGTGGCGGCGGGAGCCACCGTCCTGGTGGCCACCGGCGAGCGCATCGGCGTCGACGGCGTGGTCGTTGACGGCCGCTCTGACGTGGACACCGCGCTGATCTCGGGCGAGAGCGTGCCGGTGGCCGTTTCACCCGGTTCCAAGGTGTTCGCCGGCACCATCAACCTGTCCGCCCCGCTGCGCCTGACCGTGGCCGCCGTGGGCGAGCGCACCCTGCTGGCCGAGATCGTGCGCATGATGGAGGTGGCCGAGCAGGGCCGCGCCAAGTACGTGGCCCTGGCCGACCGCGTGGCGCGCTGGTACGCCCCGGTGGTGCACGTGGCCGCTCTGTTCACCTTCCTGGGCTGGACCTTCGGCATGGGCGCGCCGTGGCAGCAGGCCCTGCTGAATGCGGTGGCGGTGCTGATCATCACCTGCCCCTGCGCGCTGGCGCTAGCGGTGCCGGTGGTGCAGGTGATCGCCTCCGGCCGGCTGCTGCGCCAAGGCATCCTGCTCAAATCCGCCACCGCGCTGGAGCGCTTCGCCGAGATCGACACCGTGGTGTT
>DATJKV010000390.1:0-5551 GCA_035491155.1 Magnetospirillum sp.
CAAGGCCGAGCACGCCTGGCAGGCAATGGGACTGGAAGCGGGCATCGCGGTCGACATCTTCCGCCTGCCCGGCATCTACGGGCCGGGCCGCAGCGCCATCGACACCGTGCGTGCCGGCCAGGCGCGCCGCATCGTCAAGCCCGGCCAGGTGTTCAGCCGTATCCACGTCGACGACATCGCCGCGACCATACTGGCCTCGCTGGCCCGCCCCCATCCCGGCACCGCCTACAATATCTGCGACGACGATGCGGCACCGCCCCAGGAGGTCATCGCCCATGCCTGCGCCCTGCTGGGGGTGGAACCGCCACCCGAGCTGCCGTGGGACGAGGCCAAGGCCACCCTGTCGCCCATGGCGCTGAGCTTCTATGCCGACAACAAGCGGGTCAGCAACGAGCGCCTCAAACGGGAGCTGGGGGTGCGGCTGAAATACCCGACCTACCGCGAAGGTTTGGCGGCCATCCTGAGCCGCTAATCGCTTTCACTCGCCCGGATCGCTGTGCTCAATGAAGCGCCGCATGGGCATGGGCATGCGGTCCTTGATGCCGTTGAGGCCGCGCGAGAACGGCGGCAGGGTGCGCCGCACCCATTTGATGCCGCGCCGCGCCAGCTTGGAGCCGCGCGCGGTGAAGTACAGGCCCATGGCGAACAGCACGAAGCCGATGGGCAGCGGCGACGGCACCGAGGCGATACCGGCCGCCATGCAGGTGCAGCCCATGCCAACCAGCGCGGTGCGCTTGGCGGTCAGCACGGTGCGCCGACGCAACCGGCGCCGCGCGCGCGTTTCCCAATGGCTGTGCAAGGTGTCGTCCCGGCTCATGTCGGCACTGGCTGTCGAAAGGGGGCTCACTGTGCGCGGAAGGGCAGGCCCGGCGCAAGTGTCATGACGCCGGGCGCCGCCACTGGCGCCATTGGTTCAATTTGGCCATGGCGTGGTCGCAGACCACCGCGAAGGCGGGGAAACGGCGGCGCAGCCACATCAGGAGCTGGTGCGCCCATTCCTGTTCCGGCGCCAGAACGGCCAGGCCGATGGCGATGAACAGCACGCCTTGGAGGATGGGAAGGAACAGGCCCAGCACCCCCAGGACCAGGAAAAACCAGCCGAAGACGAGTTTAAGCAGGCGCGACATGGGCATCAGCGCACCTCCACCGACACGGCGCGCTCCTGCGGCGGGCGGCCCTGCCGCTCCAGCCGGATCGAGCCGCGATAGGTGCCCGGCATCCAGCCCGCCACCGGGCGCTTCTTGCCGATGCCGGTGACCCGCCAGGCCTGGTCGCCATCCACCGTGACCGCTTGGTCCACCAGCAGCTTGCCGTCTGGGCCGGTCAGGCGGGCGTACACGCGATCACCCTTGGCGGCGCCGAACATGCCCGCCCACACCACCAGCGCGCCCGAGGCGGGCGACAGGCGGCGGGCGGAAGCGGCGCTCTGCTTGATCTCGTTGCCGGGAACGTGGTCGGCGACGCCGGCGGCATAGATCTCGCCCGAATCATAGGGCTGCGGGAAGCCCCACATGGGATGGGGCTGCCGGCCGCAGCCGCTGGCCAGAGGAGCACTGGTAAAGGGGTCCACCGGCTCCCCCTTCTCCGCGCCGGGGTCGAAATGGAGCACCCCCATATGGGCGTGGGGGAAGTCGGTCATGCCCGACAGCCCCACCAGTCCGATCATCTGCCCGGCCTCGACGTGGTCGCCCATCTTCACTGCCACCGAGCCCTGCCGCATGTGGCAGTAATCGGTGACCCAGCCGTCGCCATGCAGGATGGAGACGCGGTTGCCGCATTCCCGCACCCGCCGGATGATCTCCTGCTGGTGCCCGGCGATCCACTGCCCGTCCTGCTCGCCGTCGCGGGTGGCGATGACCTTGCCGGCGGCGGCCGCGCGCACCGGCACCCCCTTCCGCATGGCGTCGATGTCGCGCAGGGCGAAGTCGGTACCGTCATGCTTGTCATAGGTACGCACCCGACAGGTGAAGTCGCGCGCGCCGGGGCCGGGATCGGTATCGGGATAATTCATCACCCAGCAGCTTTCGCCCAGCCGGCATTGGAGCGGCAGACCGAAGCGGGGCGACTCGGCCCAGGACGGGGTGGCGAGGCAGAGGACCAGCAGGGGGGCGAGGATGCGCATGAGGCGGAGATAATGCCACCGCAAAGAAAAATCCCTCTCCCGCAAGCGGGAGAGGGATCGTTCTCTGCCTCCCTCGCGGGAGATAGGATTTACACGTGCAGGGCGCGGCCCAGCACGGCCAGGCAGGCTTCCTTGACGGCTTCGCCCAAACCGGGGTGGGCATGGCAGGTGCGGGCCACGTCTTCCGAGGCGGCGCCGAACTCCATGGCCATCACCAGCTCGGCCAGCAGGTCGCCGGCATTGGCGCCGACGATGTGAGCACCCAGCACGCGATCGGTAGCGGCGTCGGCCAGCACCTTCACGAAGCCCTCGGTCTCGTTCATGGACCGGGCGCGGCCGTTGGCGGTGAAGGGGAACTTGCCGGCCTTGTAGGCGACGCCCTCGGCCTTCAACTGCTCTTCGGTCTTGCCCACCGAGGCCACTTCCGGCCAGGTGTAGACCACCGCCGGGATGGCGTCGTAGTTCACGTGGCCGTGCTGCCCGGCCAGCATCTCGGCGAGCGCAACACCCTCTTCCTCGGCCTTGTGGGCCAGCATGGCGCCGCCGATGACGTCACCGATGGCATAGATGCCGGGGACCGAGGTCTGGTAGTGGCCGTTCACCGGGATGAAGCCGCGCTTGTCGGTGACAATGCCAACGTTCTCCAGGCCCAGGCCTTCGGTGTACGGCTTGCGGCCGATGGCCACCAGCACGACGTCGGCCTTGATCTCCTCGGCGGCACCGCCAGCGGCGGGCTCGATGGTCAAGACGGCGTGGCCGCCCTTCTTGACCGCCTTGGTGACCTTGGTGCCCAGCTTGAAGGTGAAGCCCTGCTTGGCCAGGATCTTCTGCATGGACTTGGACACCTCGCCGTCGTTGAACGGCAGGATCTTGTCCAGGAACTCGACCACGGTGACCTCGGAGCCCAGACGGCGCCACACGGTGCCCAACTCCAGGCCGATGACGCCGCCGCCGATGACGACCATCGACTTGGGGGTCTTCTTCAGCTCCAGGGCGCCGGTCGAGGAAACGATCACTTCCTCGTCGATCTCGACGCCCGGCAGCGGGGTCACGTCCGAACCGGTGGCGATGATGATGGCCTTGGCGGCGATGTCCTGGGTCGAGCCGTCCTTGGCGGTCACCTTGATCTGGCCCGGGGCGGTGATGGTGCCGGCGCCGACGATGTAGGTCACCTTGTTCTTCTTGAACAGGAACTCGATGCCCTTGGTGTTGTCGGTGACCACCTTTTCCTTGTGGCCCTGCATGGCGGCCACGTCCATCTCGACCTTGCCGACCTTGACGCCGAAGGCACCGTAATGGTGGGCGGCGGCCTCATAGGCGTGCGAGGCGGACAGCAGCGCCTTGGAGGGAATGCAGCCCACGTTCAGGCAGGTACCGCCCAGCGCGCCGCGCTTCTCGACGCAGGCGGTCTTCAGGCCCAGCTGGGCGGCGCGGATGGCGGCAACGTAGCCACCCGGGCCACCGCCGATGACAACGACGTCGAAAGAATTGCTCATGGTTGGTCTTCCTTGGAGTCCCTGACGGTAAAAGGGCCCCACCAGAGTGGGGCCCTTCCCAATTACATTTCCAGCAGGATGCGCTGCGGGTCCTCGATGCACTCCTTGACGCGCACCAGGAACGACACCGCCTCGCGGCCGTCGATGATGCGGTGGTCGTAGGACAGCGCCAGATACATCATCGGGCGGGCCTCGATCTTGCCGTCGGGCATCACCATCGGGCGCTGCTGGACCTTGTGCATGCCCAGGATGCCCGATTGCGGGGTGTTGAGGATGGGGGTGCTCATCAGCGAACCGTACACGCCACCGTTGGAGATGGTGAAGGTGCCGCCGGTGAGGTCTTCCATGGACAGCTTGCCGTCACGCGCCTTCTTGCCCAGGCCGCCGATGGTCTTCTCGACATCGGCGAAGGACAGCTGGTCGGCGTTGCGGACCACCGGAACCACCAGACCGGACGGAGTGCCCACGGCGACGCCGATGTCGTAGTAGTTCTTGTAGACCAGATCCTCGCCGTCGATCTCGGCGTTGACCGCCGGCCAATCCTTCAGGGCGGCGATGCAGGCCTTCACGAAGAAGGACATGAAGCCCAGCTTGACGCCGTGCTTCTTCTCGAACTGGTCCTTGTACTGGTTACGCAGCGCGAACAGGGCGCCCATGTCCACCTCGTTGAAGGTGGTCAGCATGGCGGCGGTGTTCTGGGCTTCCTTCAGGCGGCCGGCGATGGTCTTGCGCAGACGGGTCATGCGCACGCGCTCCTCGAGGGCGGCCTTGGGGCGCGGACCCGAGGGAGCAGCCGGGGCCGGAGCGGCCGGCTTGGCGGCCGGGGAAGCAATCGCTTCCAGCACGTCGCCCTTGGTGACGCGGCCACCCTTGCCGGAACCGGCGATGGAGGCGGTGTCGACGCCGGCTTCCGAGGCCAGCTTGGCGGCCGACGGGAAGGCGGCAGCGGCGGCCGGGGCAGCGGCCGGAGCGGCGGCGGGAGCCGGGGCAGCGGCCGGAGCGGCGGCCTTGGCGGCCGGGGCGGCGGCGGCACCGGTGCCGGCACCGATCACGCCCAGCTCGGCGCCGATCTCGACGGTGGCACCAACCTGAACCAGGATTTCCGTCAGCACGCCGGCGGCCGGCGCGGGCACCTCGGCGGTGACCTTGTCGGTTTCCAGCTCGACGATCGGCTCGTCGGCCTTCACCGCGTCGCCGACGTTCTTCAGCCACTTGGCGACAGTGGCTTCGGTGATCGATTCGCCCAGGGTGGGCACCGTGATCTTAGTCGTCATTTTATGGCGTTCCCTTATTTGAATCCTAGGCGGTCAGTCGGCTGAGCTTGGAAGCCCGGCGGAACGGCTGCGGCAGGTTGGCGACGTCGCCCGACAGGGCCATGTCGCAGATCCAAGCCTGCTCGGCATTGTGGGTCTTGTACAGGCCGGTGGCCGGCGAGGCCGCGGCGCGGCGGCCGCAATAGACGGCGCGCTTGGCCTTGATGTCCAGTTCCTCGCAGAGGAACTCGATGCGGCGGTCGACGAAGGTCCACGGACCCATGTTGGCCGGCTCTTCCTGCACCCACACCAGCTCGGCGTTGGGATAACGGGCCAGCTGATGCTTGATGGCATCCTTCGGCCAGGGATAGAGCTGCTCGATACGGACGATGGCGACGTCGTCGATGCCGCGCTTCTGGCGCTCCTCGAACAGGTCGTAATAGACCTTGCCCGAGCACAGGACGACGCGGCGGATCTTCGCGTCGGCCTGCAGGCGCTCGGTCTCGGCCAGCACGCGGTAGAAGCGGGTGCCGGTGGCCATCTCTTCCAGCTTGCTGACGCAGAGCTTGTGACGCAGCAGCGACTTGGGCTCCATCACAATCAGCGGCTTGCGGAAGTTGCGGTGGATCTGGCGGCGCAGCGCATGGAAGAAGTTGGCCGGGGTGGTGCAGTTGATCACC
>DATJKV010000391.1:0-6517 GCA_035491155.1 Magnetospirillum sp.
CGCCGTCGCCACGCCAGAAACGGCGCACGGTGTCGCGGTAGTGCCCGTTCCACTCGGACCAACCGGGCGGGAACCCGCCCAGACGATAGCCGTCACCGCCGATATCCCAAGGCTCGGCGATCAGCTTCACCCGCGACAGCACCGGGTCCTGGCGCACGGCGTCGAGGAAGCCCGAACCGCCGTCGAAGCCCGATTTCTCGCGCGCGAGGCTGGCGGCGAGATCGAACCGGAAGCCGTCCACATGCATGTCCTCGACCCAATAGCGCAACGAGTCGGTGACCATCTGCAGCACGCGGGGATGGTCCAGCTTCAGCGTGTTGCCGCAGCCGGAATAATTCTCGTACCAGCGCTCGGACCCGGGGACCAGGCGGTAATAACTGGCGTTATCGATGCCCTTGAACGACAGCGTCGGCCCCAGCTGGTTGCCTTCGGCGGTGTGGTTGTAGACCACGTCCAGGATGACCTCGATGCCGGCCTCGTGCAGCCGCTGCACCATGGTCTTGAAGTCGCCGTGCGGGTTGCTGCCGTAATAGCGGGAATCGGGCGCGAAATAGGCGATGGGGTTGTAGCCCCAGTAATTGCGCATCCCCTTCTCGATGAGGTTGCGCTCGTCCACATAGGCCTGAACCGGCAGCACCTCGACGGTGGTGATGCCCAAGCGGACCAGGTGATCGATGACGGCCGGTTGCGCCAATCCCAGGAAGGTGCCGCGGAACTGCGGCGGCACCTCGGGGTGGCGCATGGTGACGCCGCGCACATGCATCTCGTAGACGATGGTGTCGTTCCACGCCACGGTGGGCCGGCGGTCGTCGCCCCAGGTGAACGCGGTGTCCACCACCTTGCACTTGGCCTGAAAGCGCGCATTGTCGCGCTTGTCCATCAGCAGGTCCTGCTTGGCCGAGCCCAACTTGAAGCCGAAGTGGGTATCCGACCAGATTATAGGGCCCGACAGCGCCTTGGCGTAGGGATCGATCAGCAGCTTGTGCGGGTTGAAGCGGTGACCGTGCATGGGGTCGTAGGGGCCGTGCACGCGATAGCCGTACAGCTGTCCCGGCCGGGCGTCGGGCAGGTAACCGTGCCAGACCTGATCGGTGTATTCGGGCAGCGCGACGCGCTCCACCTCGCGGCCACGCGGGTCGAACAGGCACAGCTCGACCTTCTCGGCATGGGCCGAGAACAGGGCGAAATTCACCCCGTGGCCATCCCAGGTGGCCCCCAGGGGATAGGGTGAACCGGGCCAGATGCGGCGGCGGGTAGTCATAGGTGGATAGTCCGATCCATTATTTTCCTAAATTGCGTCACCCCCGCGAAAGCGGGGGTCCATGATGCCGTCTGTGCAAGGGCTGGCATGGAATCCCGCTCTCGCGGGAATGACACCTATCTCTCCCGCTTGAACACCACAGCGGCCAACGGCGGCAGGGTCAGGTTCAGCGACCAGGGATGACCGTGCCACGCCACCTCCTCGGCCTGTCGGCCGCCCTCGTTGTGGACGTTGCCGCCGCCGTACCATTCCGAATCCGTGTTCAGCACCTCGTGGTAAAAACCCGGATGGGGAACGCCGACGCGATAGCCCTCGCGCACCACGGGGGTGAAGTTGCAGGCGATGACGCAGATGTCCTCGTGGTCCTTGGCCCGGCGCAGGTAGGTGAGCACCGAGTTGTCGCGGTCGTTGCAGTCGATCCAGCTGAAGCCGCTAGGCTCCACGTCCAGTTCATGCAGCGCGGGCTCGACCCGGTAAAGGCGGTTCAGGTCGCGGATCAGGCTGTGGACGCCCCGGTGCATGGAATCGTCCATCAGATGCCAGTCCAGCGAGCCGTCGTAATTCCACTCCCGCTCCTGGCCGAACTCACTGCCCATGAACAACAATTTCTTGCCCGGGTGGGTCCACATGAAGGCGTAGTAGGCGCGCAAATTGGCGAAGCGCTGCCAGCGGTCACCCGGCATGCGGCCGAAGATGGAGCCCTTGCCGTGCACCACCTCGTCGTGGGACAGCGGCAGCACGAAGTTTTCGTGGAACGCGTAGAGCAGGCCGAAGGTCAAATCGTCGTGATGATAGCGGCGATGGATGGGCTCCTTGCTGATGTAGCGGAGCGTGTCGTTCATCCAACCCATGTTCCACTTGTAACCGAAGCCCAGCCCGCCGATGTAGACGGGCCGCGACACCATGGGCCAAGCGGTCGATTCCTCGGCGATGGTCATCGAGCCGGAATGCTCGCCATAGACCACCTCGTTCATGCGGCGCAGGAAGTCGATGGCCTCCAGGTTCTCGCGGCCGCCGTACTTGTTGGGAATCCACTCGCCCTGTTCGCGCGAATAATCCAGGTAAAGCATGGAGGCCACGGCATCCACGCGCAGGCCGTCCACGTGGTACTGCTCCATCCAGTACAGCGCGTTGGACACCAGATAGTTCTGCACCTCACGCCGACCGTAATTGTAGATCAGCGTGTTCCAGTCCTTGTGGAAGCCCAGGCGCGGGTCCTCGTGCTCGTACAGGTGGGTGCCGTCGAAGAAGTGCAGACCATGCGGGTCGGACGGGAAATGCCCCGCCACCCAGTCGATGATGACGCCGATGCCGTTCTGGTGCAGGCGCTCGACAAAGGCGCGGAATTCCTCGGGATTGCCGAAGCGCGAGGTAGGCGCGAACAGGCCCACCGGCTGGTAGCCCCACGAGCCCGAAAACGGATGCTCGTTGATGGGCAACAGTTCCACATGGGTGAAACCCAGGTCGCGCACGTATTCGGACAGCTGGTCGGCCAGTTCCAGGTAGGTGAGCGAGCGGTTGTCCTCCTCCGGCACCCGGCGCCACGAGGCCAGATGCACCTCGTAGATGGACACCGGGGCGTGGCGGTCGTTGCGGCTCTGTTGCCGCGCCATCCAGTCACTATCCTGCCAATCGCGGTCGGCCAGGTCCCAGACCACCGAGGCGGTGCGCGGCGGCATCTCGGCGTAATGGCCATAGGGATCGGCCTTCAAGGGCAGCAAATTGCCGTGCGGGCCGACCAGTTCGTACTTGTAGAGGGCCCCGTTCGACAGGCCGGGAATGAAGATTTCCCACACACCGGCTTCGACACGCAGCCGCATGGGATGGCGGCGGCCGTCCCAGTGATTGAAGTCGCCGACCACGGACACGCGCTTGGCATTGGGCGCCCACACGGCGAAGTGCACGCCCTGGACGCCGTCGATCACCGCACAGTGCGAGCCCAGCTTCTCGAAGGTGCGCAGGTGGGTGCCCTCTACCAGCAGGTGAATGTCCAGTTCACCCAGTACCGGCGGGAAGCGGTAGGGGTCCTCGATGGTCTCCAACCGTCCGTCGCCCAGCTCCAAGCGCAGGGCGTAGCTGCCGGCCAGTTCGTCGCTCACCGGGGCCGCGAACAGGCCGTCGCGGTGGACCCGCTCAAGCTCCACGTCGCCGGCAGGACCGGCGGCCCAGACCCGGCGCACATGGGGCTGGAAGGTACGGATGACCGCACCGCCCTTTGTCCTGTGCGGCCCCAGCACGGCGAAGGGATTGCCGTGATTGCCGGCGACGATGGCCTCGGCGTCGGACTTGGCAACCAAGCTGGCGGTGCTGTTCTTGGGCATGAATCGGTCCCCTTAACGTCTTTCGGCCACAAGGATTACCCGTATCGCGCGGAAAGACAAATTACGCTTCGTCGGAATTCATCAGCGCGATCAGCCCTTTGACGGGAATATTCACCCAGGCAGGCCGGTGCGAAATCTCATAGGCGATTTCGTAGCAGGCTTTTTCCATCATGAATAGGCCGAGCAGACCCTTCACGTCCCCGCCCGCCAATCCCAGCGGATCGCCCTCCTCCCCCACAGCAAAGAGATAGGCGTCGAGGAACGCCGCCGATGCCCGCTGGGCCCAATCGCGGGCCACCGCCTCCAATTGCTGGGGCAGTTCGGGCCGCGCGGCAGCCATGCGGGCAAGTGCGGTTTGTGCTGCGTAATCCAGCGAGCGGATGACGCCGGCCACGTCGCGCAAGGGACTGTCCTTGGCCCGGCGCGCCTCGATGGCGCGCACCGGCTCGCCTTCGAAGTCGATGATGTGGACGTCGCTCATGGCGACCAGCATCTGGCCCAGGTGGAAGTCGCCATGAATGCGGATGGCACGGCCGAAGGGGGTGACCGGCGCCCAGGCTTCCATCCGCTCGGCCAATTGGTCGGCATGGGCCAGCAGCCAGCCCGCTTCCGGCAGGTCGCAGCCGCGCAAGGCCTCCACTCCGATGCGCGCCTGGTCCAGCGCCCGCTCGCGCCATAACGCCAGCTCGGCTGGCCCCACCGGGTCGGCGCCGAAATCGGGGTCGGGGCTGTCGGCGGCGAGGGCGCGGTGCATCTCGGCGGTGCGCCGGCCCATATTGGCGACGAAAGCCAGGTAATCGGCCATGGACACGTCCTCGGCCGGCAGCAGGCTGGCCTCGTCCAGGTAGCGGGTCAATTGGGACATGGTCCATTCCCAGGCGTCGCCCTGGTTGCGGATGAACGTGTGGGCCACCGCCAACACCGAATTGCCCGAAGCGGCGTCGGTCCATTCCAGCCAGCCCAGCAGCGGCGGCGTATTGGCAAAGGGCGACGTCTCGGTGAGGTAGCGTCCCACCTCGACTTCCGGGTTCGGACCGGAATGGGGGCGCCGAATCAGCTTCAGCACCGCTGCGTCGCCGATGATGGCCGAGTTGTTGGACTGCTCGACGCCGATGCGCTGGATGTCGGGCGCCTCCGCCATCTCCAGCCGATCCAGCGCCAGGGTGGCGTAGCCGCGCAAGGAGCCTTCGGGCCCCGCCAACACGGCGCGCGAACGCATGACTTCCACCAGCGCCAACAGGAAGTCGTCGTCGTAGAAGGCATCGCGCAGCGCCCCCACCTGCGGGCCGGTGCGCAACCTTGCCAGCGTGTAGCCGCCGGGAGTGGCGAGGCTGGCCTCCTCCCCCACCTCGCCCCAACCCTGCGCCATGGGCAGTTGGTAGCGCGACAGCTTGCCGTCGGCCCGGCGCACCGCGACCTGTGTCATCAGCCAGCGCCCGCGCGACGTCGACAATTCCGCCCAGCTCAGCAGCTCGACCGCCTCCAGGCCGACATCCTTGTCGGCGAACCAGCGACGCAATTGCAGATAGGTCGGCAGCACCTCCTGCTCCAGCAGGCGCCGGCCAGGTCCCACCGTCAGGCTGTCGAAGCCCCCGCGCAGGACGATGGTGACCAACTCGGACATGGCGCCGGGGAAGTCCTCGTGCCACGCCGGCGGCTCGGCCTCGGCCGACAGCAGGAACCAGTAGAAGCCGTGGCGCGGCAGTGTGAGGAAATAAGGCAGCTCGCCGATTGGCGGGAAGGCCGATTGGCCGGTCAGTTCCACCGGCACCCGCCCGCGAAAGGCAGCCAAATTCAGTTCGACGCCCTGCGCGGCGCTGGACAGGTTGCACACGCACAGCACCGTCTCGTCCTCGAACTCGCGCAGGAAGGCAAGGATCTTGCGGTTGCTGGGATAGAGGAACTTCAGCGCGCCCCGCCCGAAGCATTTGTGACCACGCCGGATGGCGATCATGCGCTTCATCCAGTTGAGCAGCGAGGATGGCGAGCGCAGCTGCGCCTCCACATTCACCGCCTCGAAGCCATAGACAGGGTCCTGGATGGCCGGCAGGTACAGGCAGGCGGGATCGGCGCGCGAGAAGCCGCCGTTCCTGTCCTCGGTCCACTGCATGGGGGTACGCACGCCGTTGCGATCGCCCAGGAAAATGTTGTCGCCCATGCCGATCTCGTCGCCGTAATAGATGATCGGCGTGCCGGGCATGGAAAACAGCAGCGAGTTCAGCAGTTCGATCTTGCGCCGGTCGTTTTCCATCAAGGGCGCCAGCCGGCGGCGAATCCCTAAGTTGATGCGGGCGCGGCGGTCGGCGGCGTAGGTGCTCCACAAGTAGTCGCGCTCGCGGTCGGTGACCATCTCCAGCGTCAATTCATCATGGTTGCGCAGGAAGATGGCCCACTGGCAATTGTCCGGGATATCCGGGGTCTGGCGCATGATGTCGGTGATGGGATGGCGGTCCTCGCGGGCGATGGCCATGTACATGCGCGGCATCAGCGGGAAGTGGAACGCCATGTGGCATTCGTCGCCGTTGCCGAAATAGGGCAGCACATCCTCGGGCCACTGATTGGCCTCGGCCAGGAACATGCGGCCCGGGTGGGACTCGTCCATCGCCTTGCGCAATTGCTTCAGGATGGCGTGGGTCTCCGGCAGGTTTTCGTTGTTGGTGCCCTCGCGCTCACACAGGTACGGCACCGCATCCAGGCGCATACCATCCACCCCCAAATCCAGCCAGAAGCGCATCGCCGCGATGATCTCGCGCACCGCCCGGGGATTATCGAAGTTGAGGTCGGGCTGGTGGCTGAAGAAGCGGTGCCAATAGAACTGCTTGGCCTCCTCGTCCCACGTCCAATTGGACTTCTCGGTGTCAGTGAAGATGATGCGGGTGCCGCTGTAGCGGGTATTGTCGTCACTCCAGACGTAATAGCGGCGCGCCATCGAGCC
>DATJKV010000392.1:0-3157 GCA_035491155.1 Magnetospirillum sp.
CGACATCCTGTCCGATTGCGCCGCCATGCTGACCGGCAGCCTGGGCATGCTGCCCTCCGCCTCGCTCGGCGCCGCCGATGCCAACGGCAACCGCAAGGCGCTGTACGAGCCGGTGCACGGCTCGGCCCCGGACATCCAGGGCAAGGACATCGCCAACCCGCTGGCGACCATCCTCAGCTTCTCCATGTGCCTGCGCTACTCGTTCAACATGGACGCCGAAGCCGACATGATCGAGACCGCGGTCAAGAACGTGCTGAAGGGCGGCCTGCGCACCGCCGACATCATGGCCCCCGGCAAGGCCAAGGTGTCGACCACGGTGATGGGCGAAGCCATCGTCCGCGAGCTGGACAAGCTGGTCTAAGGCTTACGGCCGAAAAGAAAAGGGCGCCCCGCGGGGCGCCCTTTTTGTTTGCCTGCGTCGTCATCCCCACGCATACGCATCCATCGCCAGATTGCCGTCGAAACTGCGGTGCAGCACCCGGCCGGCACCGTCGGCGGCGCCCAGGGCGACGTAGAGCGGCAGCAGATGCTCGTCGGTGGGGTGGGCGTAGGCGGCGTCGGGCGCCTTGGTCCGGTAGTTCAGCAAATCGTCGATGCGGTCCTTGGCCACCGTCTCGGCCATCCAGCCGGCGAAGGCCTGGGAACGGGCCATGGCGCGGGGATCGTCGCTGAAATAGGCCCGCAAATTGTGGGTGAGCGCGCCGGAAGCCAGGACCAGCACCCCGGCCTCGCGCAGCAGTGCCAGCTTCTGGCCCAGCTGGTAATGGTGCAGCGGTCCCAGCGCGGGCTGTACCGACAGCTGGGTGACCGGAATGTCTTCGTCCGGCCAGCCCAGCAGCAGCGGCACCCAGGCGCCGTGGTCGAGGCCGTATTCGGCTGTCTCCGCCCCGGTCAGCTCCGCCACCCGCTCGGCCAGCTCGGGCGCGCCCGGCGGCTGGTAATGCAGGTCGTAGAGCTGGGGCGGAAAGCCGTGGAAGTCATGGATGGTGCGCGGCCTCGCCGCATTGGACACTGTCGGCCGGCCGGTGGTCCAGTGGGCCGAGACCACCAGGATGGCGCTGGCCCGGGGCAGGCTGGCGCCCAGCTGGCTCAGGAAGTCCCGCGCCGGCGAGGGCTGCGCCAGCACCATGGGCGAACCGTGCGAGACGAACAGGGTGGGCAGGCGGGACATGGGTGGCCTCCGGGTTTGACCCCTTTAACATGTCACCATTCGCGCTGCCGGATTAGCCCACCGGTTGGAAACGGTCTGTTGCTTGGAGCGGTCAGTGCTGCCCGGCGAAGGCGCAGCCGCCGCAGCCGCCGGGGGCGCCGGTGACGCAGGACGGTGCGGGAGCGGCGGCCTGCTTGGCCACGTTGGGTGCCATGATGGCCTTGGTCACGCTGGTGTCGCCGCATTCGGGGCACTTCAGCTCGCCGGCTTCCTTCTTGGTGTCGTACTCGCCCGAGTTGGAGAACCATTCCTCGAAATGGTGGTCGTGGGAGCAGCGCAGCGTATAGCGGATCATCGGTAGTCCCTGGGTTGGCGTGTTGTGGGCTTATAGCACATTCAGTGTCGCGGCTTCATCAACCCTGCCAGCGGATGGTGCTGCTGCACCAGGCGCGTCTTCGGCTCGTCCAGCACGTGGGTATAGATCTCGGTGGTGGCGATGTCGGCGTGGCCCAGCAGTTCCTGCACCACGCGCAGGTCGGCGCCGTGGGCCAGCAGATGGGTGGCAAAGGCGTGGCGCAGCACGTGGGGGGATAGGCGACGCGGGTCGATGCCGGCGGCCATACCCAGCTTCAGCAGATGCTTGGCGAAGGCCGAGCGGGTCAGATGCCCCGCCTTGCCGTGGGCGGGGAACAGCCATTTGGACGGCGTCTTGCCCAGCAGCTCCGCCCGCACCGGCAGCCACGCCGCCACCGCCTGGCGGGCCGGTTGGGACAGTGGCACCATGCGCTCCTTGTCGCCCTTGCCGCGCACTACCAGCATCTCGGGATTGCGGGCCAGGGCGGAAAACGGCAGCCCCACCAGCTCGGACACCCGCATGCCGGTGGCGTAGAGCAGCTCCATCAGCGCCGTCATCATTACCCCGGCTGGCGGGGCGAGGCCGCGGGCGGCGCTCAGCAGGCCGTCCACCTCCTGCTCCGACAGCACCTTGGGCAGCACGCGGCCCAGGCGGGGAGAATCGAGGCGAGAAGTGGGATCGTCGCCGCGCCAGCCCTCGGCATAGACGAAGCCGTAGAACTGCCGCAGGCATGACAGCCGCCGCGCCTGGGTGCGGGTCGCCAGTCCGGCATCGGCCAGCGCCCGCATGTAGGCGGCCAAATCGGCGGCCGCCGCCTTGGCGGCGTCGGTGTTGCGGCGGGAAAGGAAGGAGTCCAGGTCGTCCAGGTCGCGGCGGTAGGCGTCCAGCGTGTTGGCCGAGGCGCCGCGCTCGACCGCCATCATCTCCAGGAAGGCCTCGACCTGGCGGCTCATGCTTCCGCCCCCTCTAAACGTCATGCCCGCAAAAGCGGGCATGACGCGGAAAGGGGCGCGGCATCAGATGCCGTTGGCCAGCATGGCCTCGATGGCGAGCTTGCGGGCGTCGTCGCCCAGGCCCACCACACTCAGCGCACTGATGGTTTCCGACAGGGTCAACGGGTCCAGCTTGTCCAGCGGCTGGTCACCGATGGCGGCGAGCGCCGCCAGTACGGCCGAGCCGAGGCGGGCCTCCAGCGCGGCATTCTCCAGCATGGCGAACACGGCCGGCTTGGGGCCCCCCGCCGGTACGGCCAGGGCATCCAGCCACGCCGCCTCGGGGATCTTGGCGCCTAGAGCCGACAGGCTGCCCAGTACGATGGCGGAGCGGCGGGCGGACACCTCGGGCGGCAGGCCTTCCAGGCTGGCGCGCCAGGCGGCCAGACCGGCGGTGCCCACCGGTTGGCCGGGGGCGGCGGTCAGCACCGCGTTCAGCGGCCACAACCGCTCGACCGCCTTGGCCGAGGCTGGGTCGGTCTTGGCCAGTTCCAGCCAGCGCGCCGCTTCGGGGCGGCCCAGCGCCAGGTTGGCGCGGGCGAAGGCCGGCGCGACGGTGACCAGGGCCGGGTCGGGCTTGGCCTCGGCCAGCAGGGCGGCGAACACCCGTGCGGTCGAGGAGGTCTGCCCCTTGAGCGCGGCCAGCTCCAACGCCTTGGC
>DATJKV010000393.1:0-8687 GCA_035491155.1 Magnetospirillum sp.
CGGCGCCACTCTGGCCGAGCTGCGCGCCCGCATGGAGCAGGAATGGGCCCGCGACCATACCGCCATGCCCATCCTTAATGGCGAGGAGGTGCTCGCTGGCCCCTCCCGCGCGGTGTTCGACCCAGCCGATAATCGCCGACGGGTTGGACAGGTCATTGAGGCGGCGCCCGAGGATGTCACCCGCGCCGTCAATCTGGCGGTTGACGCCCAACCATCCTGGGACCGGCGGGGCGGCGAGGGGCGGGCACAGGTCCTTGAAAAGGCTGCCGATCTTATGGAGGCGGCAGGGCCGGAATTGATGGCGCTGGCGGTGCGCGAGGCGGGCAAAACCATCCCCGACGCGGTCGCCGAGGTGCGCGAGGCGGTGGATTACTTGCGCTACTACGCCGTCCAGGCGCGCCGCCATTTTGCCGGGCCACTGCCGCTGCCGGGCGTCACCGGGGAAAGCAATGCGCTGTCATTGCACGGGCGCGGCGTGTTCGCCTGTATTTCGCCGTGGAACTTCCCGCTGGCCATCTTCACCGGCCAGGTGGCGGCGGCGCTGGCGGCGGGCAATACCGTGGTGGCCAAGCCGGCCGAGCAGACCCCGCTGATGGCCGCCGCCGCGGTGCGTCTGCTACACCAGGCCGGGGTGCCGGCGGCGGCGTTGGCTTTGTTGCCGGGCGACGGCCGGGTGGGGAAGGCGTTGGTGGAGCAGGCCGGTATCGCCGGGGTGGCCTTCACCGGCTCCACCGAGGTGGCCCGGACCATCGCCCGTTCACTGGCCGCCAAGGACGGCCCCATCGCCACGCTGATCGCCGAGACCGGCGGCATCAACGCCATGATCGTGGATTCCTCGGCGCTGTGCGAGCAGGTGGTGGCCGACGTGGTGATTTCGGCCTTCGGCAGTGCCGGCCAGCGCTGCTCGGCGCTCCGATTGCTGTTCGTACAAGAAGATGTGGCCGACAAGGTGCTGGCCATGCTGGCCGGCGCCATGCGGGAACTGGCGGTGGGCGACCCGGCCGATTTGTCCACCGACGTGGGGCCGGTCATCGACGCCGCCGCCTTGGAGGCATTGGAAAGGCATGCCAGCCGGCTGACCGCCACCGGCCAGCTGCTGGCGCGTGTGCCCCTGCCGGAGGGAACGGCACACGGCAGCTTCTTTGCCCCCCTGGCGGTGGAGGTGGAGCGGGCGGGATGGCTCGACCGCGAGGTGTTCGGCCCCTGCCTGCATGTGGTCCGCTATCCGGCGGACCGCCTGGACAAGGTGCTGGACTGGGTGCGCTCCAGCGGCTACGGCCTGACGCTGGGCATCCACTCGCGCATTGATTCGTTTTCGCAACGAATATGCGCCGAGGCCAGGGTGGGCAACATCTATGTCAACCGCAGCCAGATCGGCGCAGTGGTTGGGGCTCAGCCCTTCGGCGGCGAGGGGCTGTCGGGGACCGGGCCCAAAGCCGGCGGTCCCCACACGCTGTTCCGTTACGCTTGCGAAAGGACGCTGACGGTCAACGTGGCCGCAGCGGGCGGCAACGCCCAGCTGCTGGCCATGAACGACGATGTGTAAACCGCTAGGTTTACGCCTTGCTGCAGCCGCAGGTGTTGATGCCCAGCAGGGTGTAGGCGGGGCACCAACCCAGCAGGGCCGCCAGCAGCGGCACGGCGCCGATGTAGCCCCACAGGCCCACGGTGCCGGTGGCGGCCAGGGCGATGAGGGCCAGGCCGACGACGATGCGCAGGATGCGGTCCAGGCTGCCGACGTTCTTGGTCATGGATGCGAACTCCAGGGGACGAAACTGCCGCTTTGTAATCCTGCCGGGTTCCCGCTTCCGTGACTATATCACCAACATCTTATGAAAACGTCGTGATGGAGAAGACTGCGCCTGCAGGTCACTTGGGCTTAGGTTCAGGAACCTTGATGTCGAAGCATTGGCGCCCGACGTCATGCTTCCAGAAATCGGGCAGCCCGTTATAGCCGTCGTCATCGCGGGGTGAGGGCTGGTGGAAGATGGCGCACAGCCGATAATTGCGAGGTCCGGTCTGCGCGTATTCGTAGGGCTGGTGGGTTTCCGGGTCTTTCACCCGCAGAACGGATTGAATTTGATCGGCTGTCACCGTCTTCAGCTCTTCAGGGAGAGAGCCGGTCTGGTTCAGGTACCTATCAACCGCAGTGTTGATTTGGCGGAGGTCAGAGATTTTTACGTGGTCCAGGCGAATGCCACGAATTTGGGCCGGCGACTCGATAACAGCCAAACCGGCGGCGAGCGAGGCGAGCACTGCGGTGCCAATGACTGAAACGAAAACCTTCGCGGAACGTCTCATTTTTCGTCTCGGCGCATCTCGGACAGGAAATACGTGAAGATCCCGCCAGCAATGACGGCGACCGTTGCCACCTTAAGCAGGAAGCGAATGCCATATTCGCCACCAAGGACATTATAGACCAGCGCAACGAGATCCCCGGCTACGGCGCATGAGGCAACGAAGAGCGTAAGGTATGTCAGCCATTTCCGCGGGCGTGACCTGCTCTTGGTGGGATCGGCGTCGATTTCCTTTGCGGTGATGCGGAAGGTTGTCACGAAGAGCGGCAGAAAGACGACCAGCGCCGAAATATTCATACGGACGGCGTCACCGAAATTACGCCTGTAACTGCCTTCTGCGGGGTCCGGAAAAGCCCGCTCAATGAAATGGAACAGCAGTGATCCGAGATTCCAGGCGCACGCATAAAGAGCGGAGAACATCAACAGGTAGAGAAAGACCTCTCGCGTGGAGAGATAGGGCTTCGGCCGGGGTACCGGGAATGGGAAGGAAACATCCGCGAAGTTTGCCAGCGCGGCTTCGATGTCCGGTTCGCTCCAACCCGCCGAACGGAGCGCCTCCATGATGCGCGGGCGTTCGAGACCGGCAGCAAGGGAATCCCGGACGAAAACGGACAATTCGGCACTCATGAACCGCGCCTTTCCCCCGATAAAAACACGAAAGGATAGCATTGCTCCGCAACTGGCGCTAGCGATCGGCGATGCCGACCCAGGGCGACGTGCACCCGGAAAATGCGGGCTTATGAAAGCGTGGCAAGGCCTGCGGCATCGGTGACCTCGATGCGGCCGCGCCCCAGCGCCACCCAGCCGCGCCGTTCGAATTCTTTGAGTTGGCGGCTGATGACCTCGCGGGCGGTGCCCAATTCGACCGCCACCTCCTGGTGGGTGACCCGAATGGCGGAGCCAGCCCGCTGGCGCAGCCAGCCGGCCAGGCGGACGTCGATGCGCCCGAACGCCACCTCCTCGATCAGCATCAGCAGGTCGCCGATGCGGGTGGCATAGGCCGAGAAGACGAAGTCGCGGAACGCCTCAGACTTGGCCAGCAGGGCGCGGAAGGTGGCGGCGGGCAGCACCAGCGCCCGTATGTCGGTTTCGGCGATCCCCTGGGCGGCGTAGTCCTCGCGGGCGATCAGGCAATTGGTGGTGAGTACGCAGGACTGGCCGGCCTCGACCCTGTACAGCACGATCTCGCGACCGTTTTCGCTGACCTTCTGGACCCGCACCGAGCCGTCCAGCACCAGCACGTAGGCCTGGCATTCCGAGCCGTCCTGAAACAGCACGGTACCGGCGGGCACGCCAATAATGCGGGCGGTGCTCTCAAGCAGTCGGGCGGATTCTGGGTCAAGTCGGGCAAATTGCGGAAAAGCGGTCGATATTTCTTGGTCCATCGGGCGCCATTACTGATGTCTGTATGATCCCGGCCTAAGATGATAGGTCCTGGGTCATATTGCTAGCCGTCATGCGCAAGTCCTAAGCTCTTACAGTACCGATTACTAGGGCGTCCGACATTGCGCGATGCATCCATGACCCTACTCGGCTTGACCAAAAGTTTCCCGACCACGGGATGGGACGCGGCTCTGCTGGAGGACGTATTGGCAGCCGCCGCCGACTGGGTATGGGAGACCGACGCCCAGCTGCGGCTAGTCCGGCTGTCGCCGACCTCGACCGAAGACTCCTGCGTCGCGCCTGACGATACCCTTGGACATACCCTGGAAGACCTGCTGGGCCGTTTCGTCATCGACGAGACTGAACTGGCCCATCAGGCCGCCGTGCTGCGCGCCCGTGCCCCGTTCCGCAACCTGCGCCTGCGCCTGCCAGACCCAGGCGCCCACCTGACCCGCCATTTCCTGCTGTCGGGCCGGCCGTGGACCGATTGCGACGGCAATTTCGCCGGCTATCGCGGCGTCAGCATCGAGGTGACCGAGCCCGCCATGCGCGAGGTGCGGGAAAGCGAGAACCGCTTCCGCGCCATTTTCGACCACGCCGCGCTGGGCATCGCCGTGGTCCGGCCGGGCGGCCGGCTGGAGCAGGCCAACGCTGCCATGGAGTCCATGTTCGGCTGCACGGCCGATGAACTTGCGCGCCAGGGGCTGTCGCTGCTCACCCATCCCGACGATCGCGACGCCGACCGCGACGGAGCGCGCATGCTTGTCAAGCGTGAGGTTGACAGTTACTGCCGGGAGAACCGCTACCTGCGCCGGGACGGCAGCCAGTTCTGGGGGCGGCTGACCGCCTCGGTGGTGCCGGGCGGCGATTCCGAACGGTTCACCGTGGTGATGGTCGAGGACATCGACGACCGTAAGCGCGCCGAGGCCAATCTCAGCCTGTTCCGCAAGGTCATGGATGCCGCCCACGAGGCAGTGGTCATCCTGTCGCCCAGCGGCCACATCCTCTACGCCAATTCCGCCTACGGCCGGCTGTTCGGCGTCAGCGCCGGTTCGGTGTTCGGCAGCCATTACCGCGGCTATTTTCCGCCTGCCTCGCAGGAGATTCTCGACCAGACGGTGGGGCCGGCGCTGATGCGCGGCGAAAGCTGGGAAGGGGTGATCGAGGCCGCCGACACGACGGGGCGGAATTTCCCCCTGTGGCAGCGCGCCGGCGTGCTGCGCGACGAGGCGGGACGGGTGCAGTTCTACTTCGCCTTCATGCACGACAACACCGACCGGCAACTGTTCGAGGACGAACTGTTCGACGCCAAGGAAGCGGCCGAGGAGGCCAACGTGGCCAAGACCCGCTTCCTCGCCGCCGCCAGCCACGACCTGCGCCAGCCCATGCAGGCGCTGTCCATGTTCGTGGCGGTGCTGGCCGGCCGCGCCATGGACCCGGCCCAGGCGGCGCTGGTAACGCGCATCCAGGATTCGGTGACGGCGCTGGACGGCCTGCTCAACGGTCTGCTGGACGTGTCCAAGCTGGAGGCGGGCCTGGTGGTGCCGCATCAATCGTCGTTCTCGGTGGCGGGCATGATGGACCGGCTGGCGGCCGAGTTCGAACCTCTGTGCGCCGCCGAGGGTCTGCGGCTGTCCGTGGTGCCCAGCACGGTGATGGTGCACAGCGACCCGGCGCTGCTGGAGCGAATCCTGCGCAACCTGCTCAACAACGCCGTGCGCTATACCCAGACCGGCCGCATCCTCTTCGGTTGCCGCCGCCGGGGGAAATCGGTGGCGTTCCAGGTGTGCGACACCGGCATCGGCATTCCCCAGGCCGAGCTGAAGAATATCTTCCGCGAGTTCCACCAGGTGGGCAATCCGGGGCGCGACCGCCGCCAGGGCCTGGGCCTGGGGCTCGCCATCGTCGAACGCCTCGCCGCCTTGCTGGAGCACAAGATCCTTGTCCAGTCGGAAGAGGATCGCGGCTCGGTCTTCTCGGTCCAGGTCGCCATGGCCGCGCGTACGCCGGCGGCGGTGCAGCCCAGCCAGCTGCAACTGGGGCTAGCCCGAAAGGGTGCCGCCATCTTGGTGATCGACGACGAGCCGGATGTGCGCGAAAGCCTGGAGCTGCTGCTGGAAAGCTGGGGGCACATGGTGTTGTCGGCCGCCAGCGCCGACGATGCTATCCGTCGGCTGCAAAGCTGGGGCCGCATTCCCGAGCTGGTGGTCGCCGATTATCGGCTGCAGAACGGCGATACCGGCGGCCAGGCCATCGCCCGGGTCGAGGTTCACCTGCGCCCCGTTGCCAAGCTCCCGGCCATCATCCTCACTGGCGATACCGCGCCTGAGCGGTTGCAGCAGGCCCAGGCGCTGGGGCACGGCCTGCTGCACAAACCGGTGCAGGCCGATGCGCTGCGGGCCGCCATTGACGAGGCGCTGGCTCGCGGCGCCCGCGCCCACCGGCGCACGGCACGCGGTTCCGGCAAGAAGAGCGCCGCAAGAAAGGCGAAGGCATCTTGATGATATGCAGCTGTTACAGTCGCTTGCGCGACAACCCTAAACAAGAATGGCCGGGCTTGTGGCCCGGCCATCTGGCGTGTGGCCCGCGGGTTGAAGGGCCTCAGGCCGCTTCCACATGGCAAGACAAGTTCAGTTCGCCCGCCGTGTTGGCCACGGTATTCAGGCAGGCTTCGGCGCGCTCGGGAATGGCCACCGACAGGCGGGTGACGTACAGGCCCTGCTCGGGGAGGCGCTGGGCATCCAGGCGTACGATGTTGGCCTTGAACTGGCCGAACACTTCCGACAGGCGGGCGAGCAAGCCGGGGCGGTCGCCGCCCGACAGCACGATGCGGTGGGTCACGCGGCCCAGCGGGCCGGCGGCGGAGTCCAATTCGAACGGGCGCACGGTCAGGCGGGCGCCCTGGAGTTGGGGCAGCGCGGCCAGTTCGGCTTCAAGCTGTTCGGCCCCCAGATCGGCGGGCAGGTCGCAGACCGAGGTGAACTCCGCGCCGGTGCCCAGCATGGCGAAGCTGGTGTCGCCAAGATTCGCCCCCAGGTCGAACAGGCAACCGGTGATGGCAGCCACTAGGCCGGTGCGGTCGGGACAGAAGATGGAAATCAGCACGGTGCTCATGGATCGAGGGCCTCTTTCGCGGAACAGGCGGCCATCATGCGCCCATGGCCGGCGAATTCAACCCCGCGCATGGCGCGAATCGCCTAGGCCGGGCGGCGATTTTCCCCGCAAGTCCACACGGCCTTGCGGCCAGCGGCGGCGCTACGGGCGCGATCATATCTGCTGGGCGTCATGAAAGCCGTCAGCCCCACCAGCGTCTTCGCCGCCCTTGTGGTCCTCACTCCCGTCCCGACGTTCGCCGGTCCGGTCTCCGAGCTTCGCTTCGGAGTCTTCGACCATGACATCGGATTTCTGGGGAATAACAAGGAAAAGGGAGTGGACATCAACGGCGAAGTGCTGTTCGACTCACCCGATTTCCTGGGCGTCGTGTGGTCGCCGCGCCCGACCCTAGGGGCCAGCATCAATACCTCGGGCTATACCGACCAGTTCTATGGCGCGCTCACCTGGCAGTTCGAGCCGGTGCAGGATCTGTTCCTGGAATTCAGCCTGGGCGGCTCGGTCCACACCGGCAGCCTGGAATACGTCGAGGGCAGCAGCCACAAGGATTTGGGAACCCGCGCCCTGTTCCGCGAATCCATCGCTGTCGGCTACCGCATCGACCAGCACAATTCCATTTCCGTCGCGTTCGACCATGAGAGCAATGCCGGGATTGGCCCTCACAATCCCGGCCTCAACAATGTTGGGCTGCGTTGGGGCTACCGGTTCTAGATGACTTCGCTATACTCCCGCCGAAACCTCGGGGGGATCATGCGCCGCCGCAGTTTTGCCGCCGTCATCGCCTTGCTTGCCGCCGCCAGCGCGGTCGGCGGGATGTGGGCGTGGCGCCAGGGACGCAGCATCGATCCCGATAATCCGGACCAGGTCGCGCGCGGTGCGCTGCTGTACGCCGCCCATTGCGCCCAATGCCATGGTGTGCGCCTGGAGGGCGAGCCCAACTGGCAGACGCGCAAGCCATCGGGCGAGCTGCCCGCGCCGCCTCACGATCCCAGCGGCCACACCTGGCACCATACCGACGAGCAATTGTTCGCCATCACCAAGCACGGCATGGCGCGCTATGCGCCGCCCGATTACAAGACCGCCATGCCGGCCTTCGTGGGAAAGCTGTCGGATTCCGACATCCGCGCCGTGATCGCCTATATCGAGTCCACCTGGCCCGAGGGCATTCGCCGACGGCAACGCAGCCTAGGCAGGAACTAGAGCGTCGAGCCTCAAATATGGGCGCGGCGCTCCTGCGAGCATTGAGCGAGCGGCCGGGCCGCCCCGAAAGGGGCAAACGACGCCCGAAGGGCGGCCCGGCACGAAGTAACGGGTGGGCTTCGCCCACAAGGGCGCGGATGCGCCCGCCCGGCGAGGGGCAATGATGAAGCTAGACCACCGTGCGCCACATTTTGCGCTCGGTGATCTAGCCGGCCACCTGCCAGTGCCCGCCTGCGCGGTGGTAATGCCGGTGTCGCACCGCGTGGAAAGCCGAGCCGGACCAGCCGCGCACTTCGACCATCATGTCGGGCAGACCGACACGGATGACCCCGTAGCCGTTGGCATCCTCGCGCAGGCGGGTGGAGCAGGCGGTGGAGGCCTGGACCAGCACACAGGAACGGTGATGGCCGACGATCACCTCCACATGGGCGCGGTGGACGTGGCCGGTCAGCACCAGGTCGATGCCGCGGTCGGCGAGGGCCTCGAACGGATGACCGGACAAGGCGGTGGCCGGCGGGTGATGCAGGAACGCCACCTTGCAGGCCGAGGCCGGCGCGTCCTTCAACACCCCGTCCACCTGCTCAAGATGGCTGGCGCGCAGCTTGCCGCTTTTCCAGCGCAGATGCCGGGTGCTGTCCAACCCCACCGCCACGACCTTGTCGTCACGCCATACCGCCTCGTCGGCATGACCGGGCA
>DATJKV010000394.1:0-4032 GCA_035491155.1 Magnetospirillum sp.
TTGCCCGAATCGGTGGGCGTGAACATCATCTGCCTGCCGATCGCGCCGCTGATCATCGATGATTGCCACGGCGTGCGTGACGTCGATAACAACTTGCGAACCTTCTTCACCCCTTGGCTGCAATCCCGTTTCCCGGTCTGCGCCCGGCTTGCCGAGGCGCTGCAGCAGCCCGAGGTGGCCCGGCTGATGGGTGAAGTCTGCGACTTCGAGGTGCACGGCAGCCACCTGCGCATGGAATACATCCAGGATATCAATGGCGCCTGGCTGGAGCCCCATCACGACGTGCCGGAAAAGCTGTGCTCCATGGTGGTGTACCTGTGCACCGGCCCCGATGCCGCCGAGTGGGGAACCGACATCTACGACGAGAACCTGCGCTGGGTGGCGCGCTCGTCGGCCGAGTTCAACTCGGCGGCCATTTTCGTCCCCGGCGAGAATACCTGGCACGGCTTCGAGAAGCGCAAGATCGTCGGCATCCGGCGCCTGCTGGAGATCAACTACGTGCATCCCAGCTGGCGCGATCGCAACCAGCTGTGCTTCCCCGACCGTCCCGTCTCGATCCGCTAGAGGATTTATCCATGTCCCTGGCACACGTGGCCATGAGCCGGTTCGAAGGTCGAGGCGGCTCCGAGACTTTCCTTGCCATAGAGGCCCCGGCGGGGCTGGACTTCGCCGCGCAGGTTCGGGCCGTCGAACAGGCCTATGACGATGCTCGAGGCAAGTACGGTCTGGTGGCGGGAAGTGCGGTCTTTCGCCGGGTTTTTCTCAGCGACGTGCTCAACCAAAATGCCCATCTGCGCGACAGTGTCCTGACCCATTCGCCCGCCGACGACCCGGTCGCCGTGTCCGTCGTACAGCAGCCGCCGCTTTCCGGGGCGAAAATCGCCATGCTGGCCTACCACGTCGAGGGCGGCGACGTGCGCAAGCGGCGGATGGGCGACAGCCATGTGGTGGTCGAAAAGAACGGCCTGCGTCACTTGTGGAGCACCGGGTTGTGTGCCGGCAATGCCGATGGCCAAGCTGATGCGGCTGGTCAGACCCGGGCGGTCTTCGAGCGGCTGACGGAAGGGCTGGGTGCCTTGGGCGGGTCGTTGTGCGACGAATGCGTGAGGACCTGGATCTATTTGAAGGACATCGACCTGTTTTACCGGTCGATGGTCGACAGCCGGATCGAGGTGTTCGACCGGTATGGCCTGACCGCCGAGACCCATTACCTCGCCAGTACCGGCATCGAAGGGGCGTGCGAACATCAGTTCGACGTGATGACGATGGACGCCTATTCGGTGCTCGGCTTGGCGCCTGAGCAGATGTCGTTTCTCAACGACTTCGAGTGCATGTGCCCGACACGCGCCTATGGGGTCACCTTCGAGCGCGGCACCCGCATCGCTTATGCTGATCGGTCCCATCACTTCATTTCGGGTACGGCCAGCATCGACAGCGCCGGCCGCGTGGTCCACCGTGGAGACCCGCTGGCCCAGCTCGACCGCGCCCTGTTCAATGTGGACGCCATCCTGCGGTCAGGCCAAGGCAGTTTGGCCGATCTGCAATACCTGCTGGTCTATCTGCGCGACCCCAGCGACGCTCCCCAGATACGGCAGCATCTGCGCACCCTGGTTGGCGATCTGCCGGTGCTGATCGTGCAGGGGGCGGTTTGCCGTCCGGAATGGTTGGTCGAGGTCGAAGGCGTCGCCATTTCGGCCCACGACCAGCCGCATCTGCCGGGGTTTTGACCCTAGCCTACACCGAGCGGGTGAAGCCGTTGGTGATGGGGTAGCGGCGGTCGCGGCCGAAGCTGCGGCCGGTGATCTTGACGCCGGGGGGGGCCTGGCGACGCTTGTACTCGGCGCGGTCCAGCATGCGCCAGACCCGCCGCACGGTGGCCTCGTCATAGCCCTTGGCGACGGTGTCGTCCACGCTCAGTTCGCCCTCGATCAGGCAATGGAGGATGCCGTCCAGCACGTCGTAGGGCGGCAGGGTGTCCTGGTCCTTCTGGTCGGGCTTGAGCTCAGCCGAGGGTGGCTTGGTGATGACCCGCTCGGGCATTACTGCGCCGTTTGGGCCCAGTGCGCCCGTCGGCTTGTGGGCGTTGCGCCAGCGGCAGACGGCGAACACGGCGGTCTTGTAGACGTCCTTCAGCACGGCATAGCCACCGCACATGTCGCCGTACAAGGTGGCGTAGCCGGTGCTCATCTCGCTCTTGTTGCCGGTGGACAGCACCATGGGGCCGAACTTGTTGGAGATGCCCATCAGCGTCAGCCCGCGCGAGCGCGACTGCACATTCTCTTCGGTGATGTCGGGCGCGCGGCCGGCGAACAGGGGCGTCAGCATGGCGTCGAAGGCGGCCATGGCGGGGCCGATGTTGACGGTGTCGAGCCGGCAGCCCAGCAGGTTGGCGACACCGGCGGCGTCCTCCAGGCTCTCGGTGCTGGTGTAGGGTGACGGCATCATCACGCACCACACCTTGTCCGCCCCCAGCGCGTCGGCGGCCACTGCCGCCGCCAGTGCCGAATCGATGCCGCCCGACAGGCCCAGCACCACGCCGGGGAAGCCGTTCTTGGTCACGTAATCGCGCAGGCCCAGCATCATGGCCTGGTAGATGTTCTCGTCCCGGCTCGGTTCGGGGGCGATGGGACCTTGCGTGGTCCAGCCGTGCTCGCCCTTGCTCCAGGTGGTGGTGACCACCTGGGAGGTCCAGGCCGGCAGCCGCACCAGCAGCTTGCCCTTGGCGTCCAGCGCGAACGAGGCGCCGTCGAACACCAGTTCATCCTGGCCGCCCAATTGGTTGACGTAGAGCAGCGGCAGGCCGGTCTCGGTGATGCGCGACACCGCCCGGTTCAGGCGCACGTCCACCTTGTCCAGTTCGAAGGGCGAGCCGTTGGGCACCACCAGGATCTCGGCGCCGGTCTCGGCCAGGCACTCGGCCACGTCGGCGTACCACATGTCCTCGCACACCATGACGCCCAGGCGCACGCCGCGGAACTGGATGGGGCCCGGCAGCGGGCCGGCGACGAAGACGCGCGCCTCGTCGAATACGCCGTAATTGGGCAGATGGTGCTTGAGCCGGGTGGCGGTGATGCGGCCGTGGTCCAGCATCAGCACGGCGTTGCGCGGCAGCCCGTCCACCCGCCAGGGCGCACCCACCAGCATGGCCGGGCCTTCGTCGGCGGTGTCCTTAGCCAAGTCCTCGACCGCCTGTTCCACCGCGTCCAGAAAGGCGCCCTTCAGCACCAGATCCTCGGGCGGATAACCCGACACCGTCAGTTCGGGGAACACCACCAGCTGGGCGCCGTCGCGGGCGGCCTCGGCGCGGGCGGCGCGGATGCGGGCGACGTTGCCGGCAATGTCGCCGACAACCGGGTTGATCTGCGCCAGGGCAATGGAAAGCGCGTCGGACATGGGAGGAAGACCTGAGAGATTCGCGAACTCCGACTAAACGACATGGGGTCGGGCCTGTCAATGCGCGCTACCCAGCCGGGAAATCTGCTAAGGTGGTGCCGGGATGGGAGGGAGCGTTAATGCCTGAGTCTGATCTGCCGCCGGCCGGCCCCAAGGCCTGCGAGGCCATCGCCAGCACCATGATCGGCCACTTCGCCACCCGGCTGGAGGTCGAGGCACGCAAGAGCGGCGGGGCGCTCCGGGCCGAGGACATCCGCGTTATCGCCGAGCGCTTCTTGGCCGAGGAAGCGCTGCGCTTCCAGCCGGCGCTGCAACGGTCGTGGGATCAATGCACCAAGGCGCGCGAGGCCAAGCAGTGGCAGAGTGCCCGCCGCAACCCCTTTGATCGCATCCTGGCCAAGCCGTTCGCCGACCTTTTCCCGCCCCGCACTGGCGATGACGGCCGCCAGGGGGTTCTCAGCCGCCGTGTGCTGCCCGGCTTCCACCTGGCGGTGGACAAGATGATCGGTCCCGCCCTGTTCGAGACCTGCCAGCGCAAGTGCCAGGCCATCATGGATCGCCACCGGCGCGGCAACGGCGACACCGATTGGAAGGCGGTGCATGCCGATGCCGAGACCCATGCGCTGACCTCGGACGTGT
>DATJKV010000395.1:0-2451 GCA_035491155.1 Magnetospirillum sp.
TGGCATGGGGATATGGCACCAAGATGGCAGGCCGCCCCAGCGCGGTCAGTTCCGCCACGGTCGAGGCGCCCGAGCGGGCGACCACCAGATGGGCGGCGGCCATGCGCTCGGGCACGTCCGAGAAGAAGCTTTCCAGGGTGGCGTCGATGCCGGTGCCGGCATAGGCGGCGCGGACCATCTCCAGATCCTCGGGGCGGCATTGCTGCGACACCTTGAGGCGGGCGCGCAACGGCTCGGGCAGGGTGGCCAGCGCCGCCGGGATGATTTCGGACAGCACGCGGGCGCCCTGGCTGCCGCCCAGGACCAGCAGATGGACGGGCTGGCCCTCGGCCAGGGCCGGGTAGGGGGTGTCGCGCAGGGCGGCCACGGCGGCGCGCACCGGCATGCCGGTATGGACCAGCTTCGGCTGCCAAGCCGGGTCCACGTGCTGCACATGGGCGTAGGAGGTGGCGATGCGCTTCACCCGGCCGGCCAGCAGGCGGTTGGCGCGGCCGAGAACGCCGTTCTGCTCGTGGATGGCGGTGGGGATGCCAAGCATCGTGGCGGCCACCATGGTGGGCACCGAGGCATAGCCGCCGAAGCCCACGACCACCGCTGGCCGCTGACGCTTCAGGATGGCGCGGGCCTGGATGACGCCCAGTCCCAGCTCGGCCACGGCACGCACCTTTGACATCAGGCCGCGGCCGGCGATGCCGCCGGCGGCGATGCGGAAGGTTTCCAGGCTGCCCAGCGTGCCGCCATAGGCATGGCCGCGGCGGTCGGTCACCAGGCCGAGGCGCCAGCCACGATCCATCAGAACCTGGGCCAAGGCCTCGGCGGGGAAGACGTGGCCGCCGGTGCCGCCGGCGGCGAGAAGGGCGAGGGGCTGGCTCATCGTTCCAGGCCCTCCGAGCCGTAGCGGGTCCGCGTCAGCGCCAGCACCATGCCCATGCCCGCCGCCAGCGCCAGCATGGACGAGCCACCGTACGAGATGAATGGCAGGGTCATGCCCTTGGTGGGCATCAGGCGCAGGGTGGACGCCATGTTGATGATGGCCTGCAGGCCGAACTGCACCAGCAGGCCGGCGGTGGCCAGCACCACGAACAGGTTTTCCTCCTTCATCAGGCGCGAGAAGCCGCGCAGCACGATGAAGGCGAACAAGGCGACCACCACCAGGCAGAGCGCGATGCCGAATTCTTCGCCCGCCACCGCCAGGATGAAGTCGGTGTGGGCGTCGGGCAGCACCAGCTTGACGCGGCCTTCGCCGGGGCCACGACCGAACAGGCCGCCGTTCTTGAAGGCGTTCAGCGCGGTCATGACCTGATAGGCGCCATCGCCTTCGGGATTGAGGAACTTGTCCACGCGCGCCTGCACGTGGTGGAAGGTGAAGTAGGCGCCGACACCGCCCACCGCACCCATGACGATCAGTCCCACCACCAGGATGATGGGCAGGCCGGCCAGGAAGAACTGGGCGCCCCAGATGGACGAGATGATCAGGGTCTGGCCCACATCCGGCTGGCGCAGCAGCAAGAGCGCGGTCAGCAGGTAGATGCCGGTGGCGATGGCCTTGCCGGGAAAGCCCGGGTTCAGGCGGCTTTCCGCGAACATCCAGGCCGAAATGATGGCGAAGGTGGGCTTGGTGAATTCCGACGGCTGGATGGAGATGCCGGCGATGTTGATCCAGCGGGTGGCGCCCTTGACCTCGGGGCCGATGAACAGCACCGCCACCAGCATCAGTGCGCAGCCAGCATAGCCTATGACGCCGAGGCGGCGGATCTGCTTGGGCGTCATCAGCGACACACCCAACATGACCACCAGGGCCGGTGCCAGGAAGATGAATTGACGGCGGATGAAGTGGAAGGACTCGGCGCCGATGCGCTCGGCCACGGCGGGGCTGGCCGCCATGGTGAGCAGCAGGCCGATGCCGGCCAGCAGGAACAGGGCGGCGATGGTCCAGCGGTCTACCGTCCACCACCACCGGCCCAGCACCGAAGTATCCGTGCGTCCGAAGTTCATCGTTGCGCCTCCACCAATTCGCGGAAGACGTCGCCACGATGCTCGAAGCTCTTGAACTGGTCCCACGAGGCGCAGGCCGGGGACAGCAGCACCACGTCGCCGGGCTCGGCGGTGGCGGCGGCCTTGGTCACCGCCATCACCAGCGAGCCGCACTGGGTGTAGGGAACTTGCCCTTCCAGCGTTTCGGCGAACTGCTCGGCGGCGTCGCCGATCAGATAGGCGTGCTTGATGCGATCGAAATGGGGCACCAGGCTGGCGATGCCGCCTTCCTTGGCCTGGCCGCCGATGATCCAGTGGATGCGGTCGTAGCAGACCAGGGCCTTTTCCACTGCATCGGCGTTGGTGGCCTTGGAATCGTTGATGTAGGTGACACCGCGGATTTCGGCCACCAATTCCTGGCGATGGGCAAGGCCGGGATAGGTCTTCAGGCCCTCGATGACCGCCCCGGGAGCCAGC
>DATJKV010000396.1:0-2939 GCA_035491155.1 Magnetospirillum sp.
GCCGCTGGTCCTGTTCCTCAACGTCGCGCCGTTGGCGCCGGTGCACGCCCGGATTAAGACCGTGGCCTACGAGGCGACGCCTCGCCCCGATGGCACCGTCGCTCACCGGGTGCGCGCCCGCATCGACGGCGGTGAAGACAGGCCGCGCCTCGGCCTCAAGGGAACCGCTCGGCTGTCCGGGTCGCGGGTGCCACTGCTCTATTGGGTGCTGCGCCGGCCCATCGCCGCCACCCGCGCCTGGGCCGGGCTGTGATCGTCTGGAGCGACGTCGCGCCATTGGCGCAAGGTGAGCGCCAGGGCGACATCATCCCGGCGCAGCGATTCGCTGGCCGCCCTCTTCACCAGCAGCGCCCCGGTGTCCACCAGGTCGGGCGGCAGGTCGGGCTGGTGTCGCCACAGGGCAAGGTCGAATTCGATGTTGTCGCCGGGCGGGGATTGGGAGGTCGCTGGACCCGCCAGCAGAATGCCCGCCAGGGCGAGTGCCGCCGTGCGCATGCTGTCCTCACCATGAGCTTCGCCAAGCCGAATATGGGATGCTGCCTCCCACTGCGACAGGGGCCGCCATGAGCGGCGCCACCCTGCCCATGCTCCGCGACGAGCTGTCGCTGCATCCGGGGCCGGTGGACGCGGATGGCTCGCCCACCTGGACGTTGCGCGACCCGGTACGGCATCGCTTCTTCCGCCTCGGTTGGGCTGTCTTCGAGATGCTGGCCCGCTGGTCGGAGGGCGGGGTGGGGGAGGTGGTCGCCCGGGTCAACAGCGAGACGCCGCTGACCATCGGCGAGGACGACGTGGTCGAGGTGGCCCGCTTCCTCGTCGCCAACCAGCTGGTCCGCGCCGAGACTATGGCCGACAGCTGCCGTCTGGCCAAAATCGCCGCGCTGGAGAACCCATCATGGTTCACCTGGCTGCTGCACCATTACCTGTTCTTCCGGATCCCCTTGGTGCGACCCGATCGTGTGCTGGCCGCCATCGCCCCACATGTGGGCTGGCTGGCCGGGCGGCGCTTCCATCTTGCCACCCTGGCGGCGCTGTTCGTCGGACTCGGCCTGTTGATCCGCCAGTGGGACCGATTTGCCGCCGCCTTGGCCGATTCCTTCAACTGGCAGGGCGCCACCGCCTTCGGCGTGGCCCTGGCCGTGGCCAAGTTGGCGCACGAGGCGGCCCACGCCCTCACCGCCAAGCGCATGGGCTGCCGGGTTGGCACCATGGGCCTCGCCTTTCTGGTGATGTGGCCAGTGCTCTACACCGACGTCAATGAATCCTGGCTGCTGCCCCGGCGGCGCGACAGGTTGGCGGTGGGAGCGGCCGGCGTGCTGGCGGAATTGACCCTGGCCGCCTGGGCGACGCTGCTGTGGGGCCTCTTGCCGGATGGCGGGCTACGCCAGGCGGCGTTAACCTTGGCGACCACCACCTGGGTGTCGTCGGTGCTGCTCAACCTGTCACCGTTTATGCGGTTCGACGGCTATTTCCTGCTGATGGACGCCCTCGACCTCCCTAACCTGCATCCCCGCGCCTTTGCCCTGGCCCGCTGGCAATTGCGCGAGCTGTTGTTCGCCCTGCGCGAGCCGCCGCCGGAGCGCTTTGCCCCGGCCAAGGCCCGAGCGCTGGTGGCCTTCGCCTGGGCAGTGTGGATCTACCGTTTGGTGGTATTCCTGGGCATCGCCGTCCTGGTCTACCACTTTTTCATCAAGCTGGTGGGGATCGCGCTGTTCGCGATCGAGGTGGGGTGGTTCGTGGCCCTGCCGGTGTGGCGCGAGCTGGCCGATTGGCGCCGGCGCGGTGGCGCCCTGTGGGCCGGGCGGCGCAGCAAGGTCTCGTTCCTCCTCGCCGGCCTAATGTTGGCACTGGTCGCCATCCCGGTGCAGACCCGCGTTGCCGCTCCCGCCATGCTCCAAGCGGCGGAACACGCGCCGCGGTTCCCGCCGGTTCCAGCGATTCTCGATGAAGCATTGGTCGCCGATGGCCAGACCGTGTCGGCGGGCACGCCGCTGTTCCGGCTGTCCTCACCCGACCTCGTCCATCAGCGCGCCCAGGCGGCGCGCCGTATCGTCACCATTGAACAGAAGTTGGATGCGGTCAGCTTTGACGGCACGCTGCAGCAACAGTCCCAGTCGCTGCGCGAGCAGCTCCAGACGGCCACCGCGCAGCGACTGGCCGCCGAGCGTGAACTCGCTCGCCTCACCGTGATCGCGCCGGTGGCCGGCAGGGTGGTCGAGACCAATCCGGATCTCACTCCTGGGCAATGGGTATCGCCCCGGACCCAGTTGGCTGCGGTGTTGGGCGAGGGGAACGCCACCATCATCGCCTATGTCGGCGAGGATGCCATCGACCGCATTGCCGAAGGCGCCGCGGCCCGCTTTTTCGTTGCAGCGCCGGGGCACGCCACCATCGCCGCCAGGGTGGTCGGGGTCGAGCGCGCGGCACTGACTCACCTTGATGCCCCGGCGCTGTCCTCCATCGCTGGCGGACCCATCGCAATCCGCCCGGTCGACCGTGACCTGGCGCCGGAAGCCGCCCTCTACCGCGTTCGCCTGTCGACCGCGACTCCGGCTCCCTCAATCGAACTGCGGGGCACCATCCACATCGACGCGCCGGGCGTCAGCCTTCTCGGTCACCTTTGGAGTTCCGTCCTCGGCGTGGTGCTCAGGGAAGGCGGGATGTAAAGGCCGCGCCTCGCGCACCTCACACCATCACGTTGACGGTGGTGGACCCAACCTCGGTGAGGCTGACCTTGCATATCTCGGCGCCACCCCCATTACGGGATCTATCGAACGTTGATCGCGATCATAAGGGGAATTTGTCCGATAATCGACACTTAATGTCGTCCACTCAGTAACTTCACCCGATGAGGGTAGGTAATATTCCGCACCTCCCAAAAGGAAGTGCATGGAGCTATGGTTTTGATCGGACGACAAAAATGATACTCGACGACGTAT
>DATJKV010000397.1:0-4039 GCA_035491155.1 Magnetospirillum sp.
CGCTGGCCGCCAATGCCGACTTAGCCCGCATCAGCCGCGAGCTGGTGCGCCTCAAACGCGATGTGCCGCTGGCCGAGCCGCTGGAGGCGCTGGCCAAGCGCACCCCGGCACCCGAAATGCTGACGACCTTCGTCCAGCAGATGGGCTTCCGCTCCATCCTCGCCCGCCTGGGCGCCGCGCCTGCCGCCAAGCCGGCGCCGCAAACCGTTGCCGCGCCGTCGGGCGAAGGTCCGCGGGTGGCGGTGGCGGCCAAGCCCGAGAAGATCGAATACGAGCTGGTGCTCACCGTCGAGGCGCTGGACCGCTGGATCGCCGAAGCCACCACGGCGGGCGTCGTCGCCATCGACACCGAAACCACCGCGCTGGACCCGCGCCGCTGCAATCTGGTCGGCGTGTCGCTGGCCACGCGGCCCGGCCAGGCCTGCTACATCCCGGTGCTGCACACCACCGGCGAAGCGCAAGGCTCGCTGCTGCTGGGCGGCCCCGATTCAGGCCCGGAAGCGCCCAAGCTGATCCCCCGCGACGTCACGCTTGAGCGCATCCGCGCTTTGTGCGCCGACCCGGCGGTGCTGAAGGTCGGCCACAACATCAAGTACGACATCGAGGTGCTGGCGCCCTGCGGCGTCGAGGTGGCGCCCGTGGACGACACCATGCTGATGTCTTACGTGCTGGACGGCGGCAGCCACGGCCATGGGCTGGACGAGCTGGCCGAACTGCACTGCCAGCACACCACCATTAAGTTCAGCGACGTCTGCGGCACCGGCAAGGCCCAGGTCACCTTCGACCGGGTGCCGCTGGACAAGGCGCTGGACTACGCCGCCGAGGACGCCGACATCTGCTTGCGCCTGCATGCCTTCCTGAAGGGGCGGCTGCTGGCCGAGCGCATGGTCACCGTCTACGAGACGCTGGAACGCCCGCTGGTCCCGGTCATCGCCCGCATGGAACGCGAGGGCGTCAAGGTGGACCCGGCGGCCTTACGCGCCCTGTCCGAAGATTTCGGCGCCCGTATGGTCCAGCTGGAGCAGCAGTGCCACGCCTTGGCCGGCCACGACTTCAACCTCGGCTCACCCGCCCAGCTGGGCAAGGTTCTGTTCGAAGAGATGAGCCTGCCCGGCGGCAAGAAGACCAAGACCGGCCAGTGGGCCACCGGCGCCGACGCGCTGGAGGAATTGGCCGCCCAGGGGCACGACCTGCCCGCCCGCCTGCTGGACTGGCGCCAGCTATCCAAGCTGAAGAGCACCTATGCCGACGCCCTGGTGGCCCAGATCAACCGCAATTCCGGCCGTGTGCATACCTCGTACGCCCTGGCGGTGACCACCACAGGCCGGCTGTCCTCGTCCGACCCCAACCTGCAGAACATCCCCATCCGCACCGAGGAAGGCCGCAAGATCCGCCACGCCTTCGTGGCCGAGCCGGGCAACCTTATCCTGTCGGCGGACTATTCGCAGATCGAACTGCGCCTTGTCGCCCACGTGGCCGACATCGCCGGCCTGAAAGAGGCGTTCCGCTCGGGCGTGGACATTCACGCCATGACCGCGTCCCAGGTGTTCGGCGTGCCGGTCGAGGGCATGGACCCCATGGTGCGCCGCCGCGCCAAGGCCATCAATTTCGGCATCATCTACGGCATTTCCGCCTTCGGACTGGCGCAGCAGCTGGGCATCACCAACGGCGAGGCGAAGCAGTACATCGACGCCTATTTCGTCCGCTTCCCGGAAATCCGCGAGTACATGGAAAAGGCCAAGGAGGAAGCCCGCGCCAAGGGCTTCGTCACCACCCTGTTCGGCCGCAAGGTCTATGTGCCCGACATCAACGGCAAGGGCCCGCTTCGCGCCTTCGCCGAGCGCGCCGCCATCAACGGCCCCATCCAGGGCGGCGCCGCCGACATCATCAAGCGCGCCATGATCCGCCTGCCGGGAGAGCTGGAGCGCGCCGGCCTTAACGCCCGCATGCTGCTGCAGGTGCACGACGAACTGGTGTTCGAGGTGCCGGAAGCAGAAGTCGAGCCCACCCGTGCCCTGGTCGCCCAAGTGATGGAAGGCGCGGCCAAGCTGGATGTGCCCCTGGTGGTCGAGACCGGCATCGGCAGCTCGTGGGACGAAGCCCACTAGCCCCCGAGGCCGCTCACTCGCCGCCGTGCCCGATGGCGCGGCGCAGCCGCTTGATGCCCAGCACCACCGCCCCCAGGATGATGGGCAGGGCCAGCAGCGCCACCACGTCGGGATCCACGTGCAGGCCGGCCCCCTTCAGTCCCTTGGCGGCATACAGCACCAAGCCCAGCAGGTAATAGCTGATGGCCACCACCGACAGCCCCTCTACCGTCTCCTGCAGGCGCAATTGCAGCTTGGCCCGGCGGTTCATGCTGTTGAGCAGGTCGCGGTTCTTTTCCTCCAGCGCGATGTCCACCCGGGTGCGCAGCAAGTCGCCGGCACGGGCGGCGCGGCGCGCCAGCAATTGCTCGCGCTCGGCCGCCGTCTCGCAGGTGCGCATGGCCGGCGCCAGACGACGATCCATGAACTCACCCACGGTCTGGGTGCCGGGAATGCGCTCCTCGCGCAGTTCCTCGATGCGGCGGTTGACGATGGCGTAATAGGCCCGCGCCGCCGACAGCCGGAAGCTGGTGGCGGCGTCCAGTCGTTCGGCCTCGGCGGCCAGGGCGGTCAGCCGGTCGAGCAGCTCGCGATCGTTCTGCGCCACCTCGGGATCGGCCAGTTCGGTGACGATGCCGGCCAGGCCCGTATCCATGCGGGTGACCTCGAAGAAGGCGTGCCGCGCCACCGGGAAGGCCAACAGGGCCATCATGCGGTAGGTCTCGATCTCCACCAGCCGCTGAAGCAAGCGGCCGATCTGGCCGTGCGACAGTCCTTGGTCCAGCACCAGGGCGCGGCCGAAGCCGTCGGCATGCAGGCGGAAATCGGTCCACGCCTCGCCGGCGCCCCCCAGAACCTTGGAGCCGATCAACTGGTTGCCGTCGAACAACGCCACCAGCTCGTCGGGCGACCGTTCGCCCGTATCCACCGCCACATGCAGGGCGGCGATCACCGCGCCCGGCATGCACTCAAGCCAGTCCCTCGGCAGCAGGTCGAGGGCCGAGCCGTGGAACGGCGCGGCGAAAGCGTCGAAGCGCAGGAAGGTGTAAGTGGAGAACTCGGAATGGCGTTCCCATTTCAGGCGCAAACCACCCAGGTCGCGCGACAAATGGGTGGCGCCTTCGCCCGGCGGCTCGGCCCCGTGTGCCGCCAGCAGTTCGGTGACGAAGGCGCGCTCGTCCGATGCGCTCAGCCCATCATGCATGATGGCCAGATGGCTGGCGCGCACCGGCGCCGACAATTGCTCGGAGGGCCGGGCATGGACCTCGCCCGCGAGGGTGCGCCGTTGACCGTGTTCGTTGAAGGCCCAGACCCGCCCTGGCATCACCTCGGCCATTGCCTATATTCCCCTGAAGGCACGTTGCTTCCGTTGGTGTACACTTGAGCGCCACCCCTGCCAACCGCCCGACCGGGCCTACCCGTTCCGACAGGAGAGTCCATTGCCGCACGACGCCCACGCCCACGAGCTGTTTTTCGTCCGCGCCGGCCTGGATAAGGACAACGTGCGCAAGATCGTGGCCGAGGCGCTGACCGGCGCCGACGACGGCGAGCTGTTCCTGGAATACCGCCAGTCGGAAAGCCTGGTGCTGGACGACCGCCAGATTAAATCCGCCACCTTCGACACGGCACAGGGTTTCGGCCTGCGCTCGGTCGCGGGCGAGGCGCACGGCTATGCCCATGGCTCGGAGCTGAACGAGGAGGCCATCCGCCGCGCCGCCACCACCGTGCAGGCGGTGAAGTCGGGCCGCACCGGCCACCTGGCCGAGGGCCCCGCCGGCACCAACCGGGCGCTGTACACCGACCTCAATCCGCTGGCGCTGGTGCCGTTCGAGACCAAGGTGAAGCTGCTGGAGGAGATCGACGCCTATGCCCGCGGCCGCGAGCCGCGCGTCAAGCAGGTGTCGGCCTCGCTGTCGGGGTCGTGGCAGGCGGTCTACATCCTGCGCGGCGAC
>DATJKV010000398.1:0-1975 GCA_035491155.1 Magnetospirillum sp.
CGATGATGGCAATGGATAAAGTGCGGAAATTCATTTTGTTCTCCTTAGCTCCGGGACCGTCTGTTTTTAACCCAGTTTCGGCCGCCACCCGATTGTCGGCGCCAAAAACGCCAAAGCCGCTGCAGGCAGCGGCTTTGGCGACATGGGAGCCTCAGATCAGTGGGTCTTGGCCAGTTGCTCCGGGATGCCAGGATTTTGCCGTCATGCGCGGCAGCGCTGCTGCCTCGCATGACGTCCAACCCCGCAAGCGCTTCGCGCTGGCCGCTGACGCGGCCTGCTGAAATCAGTTGGTCTTCGCCAACTGCTCCAGAATTGCGGGGTTTTCCAGGGTGCTGGTGTCCTGGGTGATGGCCTCGCCCTTGGCGATGGAACGCAGCAGGCGGCGCATGATCTTGCCGCTGCGGGTCTTGGGCAGGTTCTCGCCGAAGCGTATGTCCTTGGGCTTGGCAATGGGGCCGATTTCCTTGGCCACCCAGTTGCGCAGCTCGTTGGCCAGCTGCTTGGCTTCCTCGCCATGGGGCACGGGGCGCTTGAGCACCACGAAGGCGCAGATGGCTTCGCCGGTCACATCGTCGGGACGGCCCACCACCGCGGCCTCTGCCACCAGATCGGTCTTGGCCACCAGGGCCGATTCGATTTCCATGGTGCCCATGCGGTGGCCCGAGACATAGAGCACGTCGTCGATGCGGCCGGTGATACGGAAATAGCCGCGATCCTCGCTACGCACGGCGCCGTCGCCAGCCAGGTAATAGCCCTTGAGCTCCTCGGGGAAGTAGCTCTTCTTGAAGCGCTCGGGGTCGCCCCAGATATTGCGGATCATCGAAGGCCAGGGCTTTTTCACCACCAGGATGCCGCCCGCGCCATGGGCCATGTCGTTGCCCGACTCGTCCACGATCGCCGCCGCGATGCCCGGCAGCGGCAGCGTGCACGAACCCGGCACCAGCGGCGTGGCGCCCGGCAGCGGGGTGATCATATGGCCGCCGTTTTCGGTCTGCCAGAAGGTGTCCACGATGGGGCAGCGCTCGCCGCCCACATGCTTGTGGTACCACATCCAGGCTTCGGGATTGATGGGCTCGCCTACCGTTCCCAGCAGGCGGAGCGAATCCAGCTTGTGTTTCTCGACGTGTTGATCGCCCCACTTGATGAAGGCGCGAATGGCGGTCGGCGCGGTGTAGAAAACAGTGACGCGATGGTCGTCGACGATCTTCCAGAAGCGCGAAAAGTCGGGCCAGTTGGGAGCGCCCTCGTACATCACCACGGTGGCGCCATTCTGCAGCGGCCCGTACACGATATACGAGTGCCCGGTGACCCATCCGATGTCGGCGGTGCACCAGTACACGTCTTCGTCGCGCAGGTCGAAGACATACTTCGTTGTCAGATAGGTCTGCACCGCGTAGCCGGCGGTGGTGTGGACAAGGCCTTTCGGCTTCCCTGTGGTGCCCGAGGTGTACAGGATGTAGAGGGGATCTTCGGAATCGAGGGGCTCGGCGGGACAGTCGGCGGGAGCGATGGCGGTGAGGTTGTGCCACCAGTGGTCGCGGCCTTCCACCATATTCACGAGAGTGCCGGTGCGGCGATAGACCACGACGTTTTTGACCGTGTGGCAAGCCTTCATCGCTTCGTCGACGGTGCGCTTGAGCTGGATCTCGCCTCCGCGGCGGAAGCTGGTGTCCTGGGTGATGATGGCCACGCATCCGGAATCGTTGACGCGGTCGGCAATGGCGTTGGCGGCGAATCCGCCAAAGATCACCGAATGCACCGCGCCGATGCGCGCACAGGCCAGCAGGGCAATCGCCAGTTCCGGCGTCATGCCCATGTAGACGGCGACGCGGTCGCCCTTCTGAATCCCCAGCGACTTCAGCGCATTGGCGAATTTCTGTACTTCGGCATGGAGTTCGGCATAGTTGAGGCGCCGGACTTCGCCGGGCTCGCCTTCCCAGATCAGGGCGGTCTTGTCGCGCCGCTCGCCGAGGGC
>DATJKV010000399.1:0-6940 GCA_035491155.1 Magnetospirillum sp.
CCGTCACATTCCCCCCCTTGGGCGTGAATTTCACCGCATTGGCCAGCAGGTTGAGCAATATCTGCTTGAGGCGCAGCGGATCGACCGATAGCAGGGGAAGGTCGGGCGACAACTCGGTCGCGAGGGTGAGGTGCGCCTCGCGGGCGCGGTCACCCACCATGACGGCCACCGATTCGACCAACTCGGATAGGGTCACCACCTCCTCGCTCAGCGAGACGCGGCCACTTTCGACCCGCGATACGTCCAGCACGTCGTTGATCAGGCCGGCCAGATGATGCCCGGCATCGACGATATGGCCGCAATATTCCTTGTAGCGCTCATTGCCCAAGGGGCCCAGAATCTCGGCCTGCATGGTCTCGGCGAAGCCGTTGATGGCATTCAGGGGCGTACGCAGTTCGTGGCTCATGGCTGCCAGGAACTCGGTCTTGGCACGGTTGGCCATTTCCGCCGCCTGCGCCGCCAGCTCCTGCACCCGCACCATTTCCATGGCGGCATCGGCCTTGGCGATCTGGGCGACCATCTCCTCTTCCGAATAGACGTGGTCGAACGACCGCGTGGTCAGGAAGGCGCGCACCAGCGCGTGGGTGAGCACGAAGAAGCCGCCGGCCGAGATGGCGTGGGCCAGCCACCACAGATGGGTCCACGGGCTTGTCAGCAGAAAGGCGAAGGAGGCGGTGGCGAACGCCACCAGCGCCAGCTGGTACGCGGTCATCACGCTGGAACGCAAGCCTCTCAGCCGGATCAAAACAAGACCGGCCAGGCTCAACATCATGGCCAGGGTTTCCAGCGACAGGCGGATTTGCGGATCGCTCGCCACAGGCAGGGTGGCAAGCACCGCCACCGCCACGTCCACCAGCGCGATGGCGGCCATCCACACCACCCAGCCTTGCACGCGGCGGCCCTCGGCATCGGCGGCACGGCCGTGATTGACCAATGCTTCCAGCACGAAGGCGGCCATGACCACCCGCGAGGCGGGGCCGAACAGCAGGAACAGCCAGGGGTTACGATCGGCCAGTGGGGTAAGTGCCCCATGCGGCGCATAGACCAGGGCAAAACCCAGGAAAGCCAGCGTGAGATAGCGCAATGACGGCTCGCCGCTGGCTCGATAGCAGCGACAGGCCACCCAGGCGGCGAACAGCGCCAGGGCGATGGCCAAACCAACGGCAACAACGTGGAAGACGTGGTCGTGGAACACCAGCGGCGGCCGCTGGAACCAGTCCAGGTAACCCACCAGCGTCAGCGGCAGCAGGGCGAATCCGGCCTCCAGCGCGCCCTTGTACAGGACGGTCAGACGCACCAGCCCCGGATGGGCTTGCTGTTGGTTCCTTTTGGGCACGGCCCTATCCCCGGAAGCCCCCTCACGAAAAAGGATAGGGGGGCACTGATCGGGCTTCAAGGGAAACCCCATCTTTCGCACAATGTTGCAGAATGTTAACTTGCTCGCATGCCCCGCGCGCACAAGCCTCTTCGGTCATGAGCAGCGACCACATCCCCGCCGTCATACCGGCCGCCGAACGGCGCTCGATCATCGTCCGCGCCTTCCTGCTGGGCGAACGCCTGGATACCCGCGGCTTCGAGCAGAAGCAGGCCCTGGCCACCACCCCGTTGACCGTGCGCATGGGCCGGAACGGCTATGCGGTGCTGTTCCGCTACGGCGCCATCGTGCTGTTCGATGTCACCGCCGAGGAAGAGGCCCATTGCCTGGCCGATCTGACCCGGCTGGTGACCGACCCGCTGCCCGAACCGGGGCGCGACCAAGCCCATGTGGACGTCATCCCCGGCAGCAGCGAGCACGTGGACCCGGAGGGCACCGTCGTCCTGTCCGAGTTGGCACCCGAGCGCATGCAGATCGTCGCCGACGTGCTGGCCAAGGACGTCATGCTGGACTATTTCGAGGCCAAGGTCGCCAAGGTGTTCGACCGCATCGAACCGCTGGCGGCGCGCCTCAAGAACGAGGGCAGCCGCAACTTCAAGGTCCGCGAGCTGCTGTCTCAGATTGGCGACGTGCTGCTAACCCAGCACCGCATGGTGGGCCGCGCCGAGGTGCTGGAGAAGCCCGAGGTACTATGGCACTCGCCCGAATTGGAGGGGCTGTTCGGCCGGCTGGAGCGCGAATACGAAATCCGCGAACGCTCGCGGGCGCTCGACAACAAGCTGGAGGTCATCAGCAACACCGCCGAAACCTTGCTGGATTTGGTGCACACCAGCCGCTCGCTTCGAGTGGAATGGTACATCGTGGCGCTGATCGTGTTCGAGATCGCGCTCAGCCTCTACGAGAAGGTGATCCGGTAGAAGCGGGCCGAATGCCCGGACTCGATCCGGGCATCCATGCGGTTGCCGCTCAGCGCATTGTTTCAGCAATTTTTCCTGCGGCCACACGTGGATGGCCGGGTCCAGCCCGGCCATGACGCGTTTTATGCCGTGGGCCGAACGCCCCTACCCCGCCAGGTGCCGGTAGATCCTGGGCAGCGCCGCCGACAGTTGGGCCAGGTGATGGACGATGGCGAAGGAGCCGCGGCCAAACAGATGGGGGAAGTAGCTCTGCGCCTTCTTGTCGATGGTGACGCCGAACACTGCCAGCCCCTTGGCCCGGGCCTCCTGCACCGCCTTCCTGGTATCCTCGATACCGTAGCGCCCTTCGTAATGGTCCACGTCGTTGGGCTTGCCGTCGGTGATGACCAGCAATAGGCGGTGGCGGTTGGGGCGCTGCTCCAACTCGGCGGCGGCATGGCGGATGGCGGTGCCGATGCGGGTATAATAGCCGGGTTTGAGCGCGCCGATGCGGCGGAGCACCTTGTCGCCCAGCGGCTCGTCGAAATGCTTGATGGTGTCGATCTTCACCCAGGCGCGCTTGCGTGAGGTGAAGCCGTAGATGGCGAAGGGATCGCCGCAGGCGGCCAGACCGTGGCTGAACACGGCAAGCGCCTCCTTTTCCACGTCCAGCACCCGGCGGTTCTCGATCCAGGCGTCGGTGGACAGCGAGGTGTCGATCAGCACCGCCACGGCCAGGTCGCGCTCCATAGGCCGGCGCTGCATGTAGACCCGATCCGAGCATTGCCCCGACGCCGCCAGGTCCGAACGGGCACGCACCACCGCCTCGGTGTCGAGCTCCGAACCGTCCACCTGCCCGCGCAGGATCAGCGCCTTGGTGCGCAGTGCCTCGAATTGGCGTTTGACCTGACGGATGCGTCGCCGCGTCTGCTCGTCAGGCACCCAGCTCTCGCCTTCCTCGGCGGCGTCACCGACCAACACCGAGCAATGGTCCGGATGGTAGCACGCCGCCCGATGGTCCCATTCCGGATACAGGTAGGTGCCGGTCAGCCGGGTGGTGTCGGTGGCCTCGGGCGGCAGGTCCAGGTCGAATTTCAGCTTGGTCGCCGCCTTCTTGCCGTGGTTGGCGATGGCGATCTTATCCATCTCGTCGGCGGCCTTCTTGGCCTCCTCCTCGTCGGGGTCGTCGGCACCACGGTTGACGTTGACCATGTCGGCGAAGGCCAGGATCTTCTCGAACCGATTGAGGATCAGCGGGTCCTTGCGGTCGGTATTGTCGAGCTTCTGGCGTTCGGCGCGGCGGCGCTTGTCCTCGGATTCCTGCTCCTCTTTTTTAGAATCCGCTTCCGCCGCCTCCTCGGTATCGGTGCGGACCTCGGGCTCGCGATGTAGCGCCTCGCCCCACAGCGGCACCGGCAGGAACGGCTTGTAGTCGAACGGAGCGACGGTGACGGTTACGGCAGGTGCCGCCGGACCGCCCAGCATTTCCATCACCACCGCCTCGACCTGGGCCTCGGCACCCGACAAGGGCCGACGGGGGCGCATGTCGCGCAAGGCGGCGGCCAGCGCCGCATGGCGCTTCGCCATGCCGGGGAAGGCGGCCAGCACCTTGTCACTAGCCCGCCGGGCGCGGGCGAGGAAGGCGAGGTCGGCCTGCAACGGATCGGACTCGGCCGGCCCGGCCGGTTCCAGCGCCGAAAAGAAGGCGGCCAGCCAGAAATAGAGATCGCGGTTAAGGGCGGCCTCGGGGAAATGGTCGAGCTGGTCGGGCAGCGACAGCGACACCTCGTCGCGCGCGGCCACCACCATGCGCTCGTCCTCCATGCCGATACGCTGTTTCCAGGTCAGCCGGTGGGTCGAGGTGCGCAGACTGGCGGCGGTGATCGCCACACCCTTGTCCCCTCCCAGCCCCCGGAAGAACACCGAAAGTTGGCCACGAACATGGTCGAGCGAGACCGCCGCTTCAGGGTAGCGCGGCCAGGAATAGCGCTCGCCCACCAGCCGGTGCCAGAAGCGGCCGACCTTTTCTTCCAGTTCGAAGAATTCGTGAAATGCCATTGCCACCCTCACCCGGCCGCGCGCGCAGCGCGCATCAAACACCGGCTTCGCCGGTGGGCGCCCCCTCTCCCGCGCGGCGGGAGAGGGGAAAAAGCCTATTACCCGAAAACCGCCAACACCACCTCGTCCAGACCCTTCTTCACGTCTGCGTCGTCGGTCAGCGGCTCGATCATCGCGGCCTGGACCGCCTCGCGCAGCGACATGCCGGCCTGCACCAGGGTGGCGCAATAGACCAGCAGGCGGGTGGAAACGCCCTCTTCCAGGTCGTGGCCCTTCAGCGCCCGCAGGCGGCCGGCCAGCATGACCAGGGAATGGGCCATAGCCTCGGGCAGGCCGGTCTCAGCCACCACCACCTGACGTTCCACCTCGGGCGGCGGGAAGTCGAATTCGATGGCGACGAAACGCTGGCGGGTCGAGGGTTTCAGCTGCTTCAGCACATTCTGGTAGCCGGGGTTATAGGAGACCACCAGCATGAAGTCGTCGGGCGCTGCCAACAGTTCGCCGGTGCGGTCCAGGGGCAGCAGACGGCGGTCGTCGGTCAGCGGGTGCAACACCACGGTGACGTCCTTGCGCGCCTCCACCACCTCGTCCAGATAGGCGATGCCACCGTTGCGCACGGCGTGGGTGAGCGGGCCATCGGCCCATACGGTATCGCCGCCCTTCAACAGATAGCGGCCCGTCAGGTCGGCGGCGGTGAGGTCGTCGTGGCAGGACACGGTATAGAGCGGCCGCCCCACCTTGGCCGCCATATGGGCGACGAAGCGGGTCTTGCCGCAGCCGGTCGGACCTTTCAGCAGCAGGGGCAGCTTGTGGGCGAAGGCCAGCTCGAACAGACGGCATTCGTTGCCCACCGGCAGGTAGAACGGGATGTCGGAGGGGGCGAGCGCGGGGGCGACGGAATTCATCATTGGACGCACTCCAAAGAACCTGGGTGTAAAAAAGGGGCGACCGCATAGCGATCGCCCCCTGGAACAAGAACTTACTCGGCAGGCTGGTAGCCGCTGCGCGCGGCGGCCTGGGCCTTGCCCGGGACCACCAGCGAGTAGACGATCAACAGCACACCCAGCAGGGTGACGAAGCCGGCACCCAGACGCATCCAGTAGAACAGGGCCAGCTGGTCCTGCACTTCCATGAAGTTCATGCCCAGCACGCGCTGCAGGTGGGTCTGCACCACACCGGCGAAGGTCAGGGCGAACACCATGAACGACACCGCCGAGGAGGTGATCCAGAAGCCCCACATGTTAAGGGTCTGGTTGTACGGCTCACGCTTCAGCAGCAGCGGCATGGCATAGGTGATCATGGCGATGTTCAGCATCACGTAGGCACCGTAGAAGGCCAGGTGGCCGTGGGCCGCGGTGACCTGAGTGCCATGGGTGTAGTAGTTGATCGGAGCCAGGGTGTGCAGGAAGCCCCACACGCCGGCACCGAAGAACGCGAACACCGAGCAACCCAGCGACCACAGCAGAGCCGCCTTGTTCGGGTGCTGACGACCGCCCTTCCACACCATGTAGAAGGTGAACACCACCATGGAGAAGAACGGCAGCACTTCCAGGGTCGAGAAGATCGAGCCGATCCACTGCCAGTAGCCGGGGGTGCCGATCCAGTAGTAGTGGTGACCGGTGCCCAGGATGCCCGAGAACAGGGCCAGCGAGATGATGATGTACAGCCACTTCTCGACGACCTCACGGTCAACGCCGGTAAGCTTGATCATCAGGAAGGCCAGCACCGAAGCCATGACCAGTTCCCACACGCCTTCCACCCAGAGATGGACGACCCACCACCAGAACATCTTGTCGAGGACGAGGTTGCTCGGGTTGTAGAGCGAGAACAGGAAGAAGATGGCGATGCCCCACAGGCCCAGCAAGAGGACGTTGGTGATCGCGGTCTTGCGCCCTTTGAGCACCGTCATGGTGATGTTGTAGAGGAACATCAGCGCCACGACGACGATGGCCAGCTTGATCCACAGCGGCTGCTCGAGGAACTCGCGGCCCTCGTGGATGTGGAACAGGTAGCCGACCACGGCGGCGGCGGCGCCCACCAGGAACAGCCAGAACTGGAGGATGGCCAGCCCGGGGCTGTGCAGCTCGGACTCGGTCTCTTCCGGGATCAGGTAGTAAGCGCAGCCGAAGAAGCCCATCAGCAGCCACACGATCAGCGCGTTGGTGTGGATCATGCGGGCGATATTGAACGGCAGCAGCTCGGACAGGAAGTTGGGCATGACCACGATGGTGCCCAGGATGGTGCCGAACAGCACCTGGGCGACGAACAGGGCCAGCGCGCCGGCGAAGTAGTACAGCGCGACCTTCTGCGATTGGTATTTCATGATGTCACCTTCCCTGTTAGCCGCTGACCTTGGGCGGCCAATTCTGGGTGTCGACCTCGCTGGTCCACTTGAGGAAATCGATCAGGTTGTCCATCTCGGTTTCGGTCAGGTGGAACTGCGGCATCTGGCGGCGGCCCTGGATGCCCGAGGGCTGGCCCTTGAACCAGGCCTTCAGGGCTTCACGGGTGCCGGCCGGGTCTTCCTTGCCGCCAAAGCGGATCCAGACGTTGCCCAGTTCGGGAGCGTAATAGGCGCCCTCGCCCATGATGGTGTGGCAGTCGATGCAGG
>DATJKV010000400.1:0-4543 GCA_035491155.1 Magnetospirillum sp.
GCCAGCGAATAAAGGGCGAAGCCGAACAGCCCCAGGAAGATGACGTACTTGATGGGCCACAGGCGCTCGTGCAGGCCCCAGGGCACGGTGATCTGAGGAACCTTCAGGCGCTTGGCCACCAAGCTCACGAATTCCTGGAGCGCCCCGAACGGACACAGCCAGCCGCAAAAGGCGCCACGCCCCCAGAACAGAAGTGCCGCCGCCACCGCGCTCCATAGGATGAACAGCAGCGGGTCCATCAGGAAGTAGTCCCAGCTGAACCCGGTCACCAGCGCGCTTGACAGGGCCAGGATGTTGACCACCGACAATTGGGCATCGGCGTACCAGCCCACCCACACCAGGGTGAAGGCAAGGAAGGTCCAGCGGATCGCGGCGGTCAGGCGCGGCCGCTTCACCAGCACGTCCTGGAAGAAGAAAATCAACGTCAGCACCGCCAGCGCCGCCACCAGGATGCCGATCTCCACCGCCTTGGCCTGCCAGATGCGCAGCCACAACGCCTCGCCGCCGGCCGGAGCAGCGGCGACCGGCGAGACGGCCTGCGCCTTTGGCGCCGGCGCGGCGGGCTTCAGCCATTTCTCCGGCAGGCGGTAGGTCAGGTCGAAGGTGATGAACACCTTCTCCAGCGCCCCCACCGGGCGCTGGACCAGCAATTGCAGCACGAACGGCTGGGCCGGATCCAACTCGGTGCCTTCCGGCACGGCGAACAGACCGATTTCGGAGAATTGCGGCGCCCCTTGCGCCGCCACGTCGCCCAGGCGCTCGTAGTTCTTGTCGCGGAAACGGATGGTGCTGGCGTCCTGGACCAGTTCGAAGCGGTCGAAGATGCCGCCGCGCACATAGCCCGAACCGCGGAAGGAATAGCGCCCCTGCCCCATCACCAGGACGGCTGGGCGGCCGCCCAGCCGGCTCATCAAGGCTTGATACTCGCGCTCGCCCAGCAACGAGCGACCGATCACCGGGGTGGTGACCTCGGCCAGGTAAAGGTCAAGGAAATCGTCATTGTCCTCGCCCGGCTCGGGCCGCTGGGCCGCACGCGGATCGCCCCGCTCGGCGAAGGCACGGTTGACGTCGCCCACGGTGAGGTGCAGCCGCCGTATCGAGCCATCACCCACCAATTCGTCCCAGCTTGCCGTGCCCTGGCGGCCGAAATCCACCTGGCGCCGCTCGGCCTGGGCGGGGGGCGCTTGGCCGCCGATGCCCTTGGCGCGCGCCACCAGGATGCCGGAACGCACCATGGTGTCGCCGATCACCATCACCGTGACGGTGGCGCCGCTGACAATATCGGGTCCCTTGGCGCTGGCCGGGTTGACGGTCTCCAGCACGTTGCGGCCGATATAGCCGGCGATGAAATCCTCGATCTTTTTCTGCGGGATGCCGACCAGGACGATGGGCTCGGCGTGCTTCAGCAGCTTGGCGCCGACGATGCGCCCGTCCTTGTCCATGCCCACCGCCACCTGGATGGGCTTGCCCGAATAGCCCGCCGCATTGACCCAATCCGAATTCAGGAACACCCAGCCCAGCACCTGATCACCCTTGAGGGCCGGGGCCGCCGCAGGCGAACCCTCGGGCGGGCCCAGGCGCTCGGCGCCGGGAAACACCTGATCCAGCGGGATCTGGTCGAGGAAGTCGGCAAGCCCGGCAGCCCGGCAGCCGGAAGTCCACCCCAACAGCACGACCAAAACGGCCAGTAGCTTTACCACCCCCGTCTTCCCTTCCGGTGGGAACATGGTCTTTAGCTGGTAACCCTCGCTCCGGTTGATGATCGTCTGGGGGAGGTACGGCGACTTGGGTATAGCAAAACGGCGATTCTCATCCCCGCCCGAGCAGCCATGTTCCTAACTGGAGAAGTGTGAGGGCGCGGCCGGTGAGTAACCCCATCAATCCCGACTATCCGATCCAGTCCGTCGCCACGGTGGACGAACTGATGGACATCGCCGTGGCCATGGAGGACGAGGCCGCAACCCGCTACGAGCAATTGGCAGACCGCACGGATGGCCCGCCCGAGCTCGTCACCCTGTTCCGCCAACTGGCCCGGCTGGAACGCGATCACCAGTTCGGCCTGGCGGCATGGGCCCAGCGCGAAGGCCGCCCCGCCCCGATACCCACCCGCTTCAGTTGGCGCCTGCCCGAGACCTTCGGCGACGAGGACGAGGTACGGCCATTGGACGCCTACGTCGCCCTTGCCATCGCCGTGCGCAACGAGGAGCGCGCGTTCGCCTTCTACACCTATCTGGCCGCCTTGTGCGCGGGGCGCGCCGACATGCAGCGGCGGGCCGAGGCACTGGCCCGCGAGGAACTGAAGCATGTGGCCTTGCTGCGCGGCATGCGTCGTCGCGCATTCCATGCCAACAAGCCGGAGCCGCCCCCCCGAGTTCAAAGCCTGGACGACCTCCGCCGCCTCGCCTTGGAACTGGAGCCCGCCGCCGCACGCGACAACCTGCGCAACGCCCAGGACGCGCTGGAAACCTATCTGACCATCGCCGACCATGCCACCGACCAGGAAATCCTGGTCGAATCCCAACGGCTTGCCGAGGGCGCCATGGCGCGGCTGGCATTGCTCCGGGCGGCCTCGCCGAACGCGGATACGGTGATCGACTAGGGCCGATCAGGAACAACTCCCCATTCCCTTTCGCCCACCGCGAAGTCGCGGACGGCACCACCCACGGGCGCCGTGGGGTCATCACCTTAGCTCGCCGGTTTAGACAGGCCGCCGCGAAAATGATATATTTACGGCCTCTGCTGCGAACGTCGCATCAGGCGGGGGACTATTCATTTTCCTGAGGGGGGACGACCATGTCGACAGTTTCTCGGCTTTTCTGCGCCCTGTGCGCAGTGTTGATCGGGGGCGCCCAGGCCATGGCGGCCGAGCCGCCGGTGTCCATGATCATGCAGCCGACCGGCGCCATCGAGGTCAGCAAGGACGGCGCCAAGTGGCTTCCGATTACCAGGAACAAGTTCCTGTTTGCCGGCGACCTCGTGCGCACCGGAACTGACGGCGCCGGAAAACTGATCGACCAGAACACCAACATGGCGCAGTCCATGGGGGCCAACACCGAGGTCAAGGTCGACGCGGCTGGCGTCAAGGCCGTCGCCGGCTCCCTGTCGGCGCCGGAAGCCGCCAGCGGCGACCTGGCGGCCGGCCTGGGCAACCGCTTCGCCGAGGCCCAGCGCTATACCACCGTGCGCCGCGCGGTGAACAAGGAGCAGGAGCTCAAGCTGCGCCTAGTCTCGCACGTGTCCCTGTCGGCCACCTACCCGGAACTGGCCTGGGAAGCCCAGGGCAAGCAGTATTCCTATGTGGTGACCATCGACGGCAAGGCGTTCCCCGTCCCCGCCACCGAGTCCGAGATCGCCCGCCTCAAGCTGCCCGCCCTGTCCGCCGGCAACCACAGCTTCACCGTCGCCGTGTTGGATGGCGGCAACAAGGTGGCGGAATCCGAGAAGGAAGGCGTCATTCAGTGGCTGACGGAGGCCGACGACAAGGCTCTGTCCGAGGCGGTGGCCAAACTGAAGGCGGCCTACCCCAAGGACGACTTCACCATCGCCAACCTGCTGGACAGCAAGGGCGTCACCGTCGCCGCCATGGACCTGTACCGCACGCACTTCGACGCCAACAAGGACGACAACGACATGCGTCCTCTGCTGATCCGGGCGTACAATGACCTGAAGCTGAAGGGCCCGCGCCAGCGCGAAGCCACGCTCTATAACGAGCAGCTCCAGAACAACTAAATCGCTTGATCCTACGCGGCAGGCTCCTTGGCGGGCCTGCCGCAAAACCATGGCCGGGGGCGGAGCCATGATGCGCATCCTCAAGCGCTACGACGTCGTATTCACCATCCTTCTTTTCTTTCTCGCCATTCCGGCCCAGCACTTCGAGTGGTTCGCGCTGCTGGAAGACCAGACGCTGTCGGCGCGCCACCAGCTGCGCATGGCCTATGGCGATGCCAAGGCGCAGGCGTTTGCCAAGGGTGTCGTCCTGGTCAACACCGACGAGGCCTTCTTCCGCGCCTACAAGAGCTTTCCTTTGCGGCGCAGCGACATCGGCGCCATCGTCACCAACCTGAAGGCGCTGGGTGCCAAGGTCATCGCGGTCGACATGCTGATGGATTTCCCCAGCTCGTACGGCGAGGACCCGGTGCTGGCGAAAGCGCTGCGAAGCGCGGGCGACACCCTGCTGGTGGCCCAGGCCCAATTCGACGGCACCCGCTTCGTCGGCCTCAGCCGCCCCACCGAGGCACTGCACAAGGCTGCCCCCAGCGCCTATACCAACATCAGCTCCAACTCCTCGCTGCTGACCTCGCTGTCACGCCTGAAGGTGCATCCACAGATCGCCGCCCAACCCGACGGCTGGCCGTTCGCGGTCAAGGCCGCCGCCATGTACCTGGGCGTCGAACCCAAGCTGGACGGCAACACGCTACGCCTGGGCGACCTGGCGGTACCGCTGGACCACCAATCCCGCCTGAACATCGATTTCCCGCCCCTGCCCACCGGCACCCGTTTCCTCAGCCAATCGGCCGGCATCAGTGCGCTGGAGTTCCTCGAC
>DATJKV010000401.1:0-8894 GCA_035491155.1 Magnetospirillum sp.
CCATCCCTTGGTTCAGCACATGCCGCGCAAGGCCAAGTTCACCGTGTCCGGCTGCGCCACCGATTGCGGTGCCAGCGCCATCCATGATCTGGGCTTCATCGCGGTGGAAAAGGACGGCGTGACGGGCTTCCGAGTGCTGGCCGGCGGCGGCCTGGGTGGCCAGCCGCGTGCCGCCGTCGAGGTGCTGGACTTCGTCACCGAGGATCAACTGCCGGCCGTGGCGGAGGCGTTCGCCCGCCTGCACCAGCGCTATTCCAATCGCCGTGACCGTTCGCTGGCGCGCATCAAGTTCGTGCTCAAGCGCTTCGGCGAGGAGAAGTTCGTCGAGCTGTTCAAGGAAGAGTTCGCCCGCGTCCAGGGCCTGCCCCAGCGTCCGTGGGCGAAGTTCGCCTGGCGCACCCCGTCCGAGGCGGCCGTCGCCAAGGCCCCCGTCGGGGTCATTGACGGCCATGACGGCAAGAAGGCTGTGGTGGCGTCGGTGCCGCTGGGCCTTGCCACATCCGACCAGTTGGACAGGCTGGCCGACATCGCCGATGCCGCCGGCGCCTCGGGCCTGCGCATCACCCGCGATCAGAACATCGCCATCCTGGACATCGCCGCCGACAAGGTGGCCCAGGTGATCGAGGGCGTGAAGGCCATCGGCTACGACGTGCCGGTTTCGGCCGAAGATGTGCCCGACGTGATCTCCTGCCCGGGTACCACCACCTGCCGCATTGGCATCACCAACTCGCAGAGCTTCGGTCGCCAAGTCCTGGCCGACGCCAATGCCGACCCGCTGGCCAAGGGCCTGTCGGTGCATGTGTCGGGCTGCCAGAATTCGTGCGGTCTGCACCACGTGGCCGATTTCGGGCTGCACGGCATGGCCAAGAAGATCGACGGCCGCTCGGCGCCCCATTACCAACTGCATTTCGGCGGCGACGCCCGGACCGGCGAGATCGCCATTCCCGGCCCCATGATCGCGGCCAAGCGCGCCGACAAGGCGCTGGCCCTGCTGCGCCAGGCCTATGCCGGCGGCCGCCAGGGCGGCGAGAGCGTGCGCTCCTGGGCCGAGCGCCTGGGCAAGGCGGGCATCGGCGCCGTGCTGGCTCCGCTGGACGAGGGCGCCACCGACGGTTTGTTCGTGGATTGGGGCGATGCCGCCGAGTTCGCCGGCGCGCCGCAGACCCGCGGCGAGTGTGCCGCGCCCTTCGCCATGGATGACCTGTTCATCGACCTGTCCAACGACGCGCTCATCAGCCTGGACCGCCGCCTGGCCGTCGGCCAGGACGACGAGGCCCGCACCGCCGGTCTCCAGGCAGTGGGCTTCGCCGGTCGCCGTCTGCTGCACGCGCAGGCACAAGCCGCCGACGAAGAGGCGTCGCTGGAAACCATCGTCGCCTCTTTGCGCGCTGCCTACGGCGCCAATGCCGATCTGTTGTCCGCCGTGGATCGTGCCGTGTCGTCCGCCCAGGGCGACGTGGCCGCCTTCCGCGAAGCGGTGGCCTACCTGCTCGACACCGTGACCGAAGTGGTGGAGGCCCCGCCGGCCGCTGCCGAGCCGGCTGCCGTGGGTGATCTGGCCGCTATTCTGGGGATGGGCGAATGACTTCCGGATTGGTCCATCTGGAGGGCAAGGAGCTGATCGCGGCCGCCGCCCAGGCCTTCGCCGGCCGTATCGCCGTGACCTCGTCCTTCGGGGCGGAATCGGCGATACTGCTGGATTTGGTGGCTCAGGTGGACCGTTCGCTGCCGGTGCTGTTCCTGGATACCGGCGAGCTGTTCGACGAGACCCTGGCCTATAGCCGCGCCCTGGCCGGCTTCCTCGGCTTGGCCGATCTGCGGGTGGTGCGTCCCGAACCGGCCGAGTTGAAGGAGGCCGAGGATCTGTGGCGCACCGACGCCGACCGCTGTTGCGAGCTGCGCAAGGTGCGGCCGCTGGCCCGCGCGGTGGAGGGCTTCACCGCCCTGATCGACGGCCGCAAGCGCGCCCATGGCTTCGAGCGTGACCAGTTGTTCTCCGTTCAGGAGGTGGGGGGCGTCACCAAATTGAGCCCCTTAGCCAATTGGTCAGAGGCCGACATCGAAGCGCATTTCGTCGCGCGCAACCTGCCGCGGCATCCGCTGTTGGCTAAGGGATACCGCTCTATCGGGTGCTGGCCGTGTACCCGCCCGACCACGCCGGGTGAGCCTGCCCGCGCCGGGCGGTGGGCCGGCAGCGCCAAGACCGAATGTGGAATTCACACGTCCCCGCTGGGGACCGCCAAGGACTAGAGCGAAATGAACGATCTGGATGTGCTTGAGAGCGAGTCGATCTACATCTTCCGCGAGGCGTTCAACCGTCTCGATAAGATCGCCATGCTTTGGTCCATCGGCAAGGACTCCAACGTGATGCTGTGGCTGGCGCGCAAGGCCTTCTTCGGCCACGTGCCGTTCCCTGTGCTGCACGTGGACACCAGCTACAAGATCCCCGAGATGATCGAATTCCGCGACCGCGTGGCGCGGGAATGGAAGCTGCCGCTGATCGTCGGCCAGAACAAGGCGGCGCTGGCCGCCGGCATGGGGCCGGACAAGGGCCGCGTCAATTGCTGCTCGGCGCTGAAGACCGAGGGGCTCAAGGCGCTGCTGGCCGAGCACGGCTACACCGGCGTCTTCGCCGGCATTCGCCGCGACGAGGAGGGCACCCGCGCCAAGGAGCGCGTGTTCAGCCCGCGCAACGAGACCAATGAGTGGGACTTCAAGGACCAGCCGCCGGAATTTTGGGGCCAGTTCAAGACCGATTTCGCGCCCGGCACCCATCTGCGCATCCACCCGCTGCTGGCGTGGACCGAGCTGGACGTGTGGCGCTACATCGCCCGCGAGGGCATCCCGGTGGTGGACCTCTATTTCGCCAAGAACGGCCGCCGCTACCGCTCGCTGGGCTGCGCGCCCTGCACCGGTTCGATCGCCTCCACTGCCTCGACGGTCGAGGAGATCATCGAGGAACTGGAGACCACCAAGACGTCCGAGCGTGCCGGCCGCGCCCAGGACAAGGAATCCGAAGACGCCTTCGAGCGGCTGCGCGCCGCCGGCTACATGTAAGGCGAGGGGGGCATTATGAGCGACATTCAATCCCTGGTCCGCAACGATACTGCGCCCCTGCGCATCGTCGTCGTCGGCCACGTGGACCACGGCAAGTCCACCCTGGTGGGCCGCATCCTCAACGAGACCGGCGCCCTGCCCGAGGGCAAGGTCGAATACCTGAAGGAAGTCTGCGACCGGCGCGGCATGCCGTTCGAGTGGGCGTTCGTCATGGACGCGCTCCAGGCCGAGCGCGACCAGGGCATCACCATCGACACCTCGCAGCTGCGCTTCCATTCTGGTAAGCGCCCGGTGCTGATCATCGACGCGCCCGGCCATAAGGAATTCCTGAAGAACATGATCACCGGCGCGGCCTCGGCCGAGGCCGCGTTGCTGATCATCGACGCCGCCGAGGGCGTGCAGGAGCAGACCCGCCGTCACGGCTACCTGCTGCACCTGCTGGGCCTGTCCCAGATCGCCGTGGCCGTCAACAAGATGGACCTAGTGGACTGGAGCGAGGAGCGCTTCCGCGAGGTCGAGGCGGAAATCCGCGGCTATCTGGGCGAGATCGGCGTCACCCCCACCCACGTGATCCCGGTGTCGGCGCGCGGCGGCGACAACGTTAAGGACCGCTCGGCCCACAGCGGCTGGTATCAGGGGCCGACCATCATCGATTCCCTGGATGGCTTCTCCACCGCCGCCCCGGCCACCGATCTGAACCTGCGCCTGCCGGTGCAGGACGTTTACAAGTTCGACTCCCGCCGCATCATCGCCGGCCGTATCGAATCGGGCCGCCTCAAGGTGGGCGACCGGCTGGTGTTCGCCCCCTCGGGCAAATCGGCCAAGGTGGCCAGCATCGAGGCCTGGGCGGGCTCCGACACCAGCGCCATCGCCGCTGCCGCCGGCCAGGCGGTGGGCGTGACCCTGGACGAGCCCATCTTCGTCGAGCGCGGCCAGATCGCCCATATCGGCGATGCCGGCCCGATGATCGCCTATTCCATCCGCGCCCGCGTGTTCTGGCTTGGCCGCGAGGCCCTCAAAATCGGCTCGCGTCTCAAGCTCAAGCTGGCCACCGCCGAATATCCGGTGGAGGTCGCCGCCATCGAGCGGGTGGTGGATGTCGAGGACCTGAAGCACCACGACAGCGGCGAGGTCGGCCGCAATGCCGTGGCCGAGATCGTGCTGCGCTCGCGCACGCCCATGGCGGTGGACCGCTTCGCCGACAATGCCCGGCTGGGCCGTTTCGTGCTGGTGCATTCCTACGACATCGTCGGCGGCGGCATCATCGCCGAGGCGGTGGGCGATACCCGCAACCTGACCGAGGCCGAGCACAAGGTGACCGTGGACGCCCGCGCCCGCGCCAACGGCCACCAGGGCGGCGTGCTGTGGCTGACCGGCCTTTCGGGTGCCGGCAAGTCCACCATCGCCATGGAACTGGAACGCCGCCTGTTCCTGCGCGGCTGGCAGGTCACCGCGCTGGACGGCGATAACGTGCGCCTTGGCCTCAATTCCGACCTGGGCTTCTCGGAGGCCGACCGTGCCGAGAACATCCGCCGCGTCGGCGAGGTGGCCCACCTGATTGCCAAGGCGGGCATGCTGGTGATCGCCTCGTTCATCAGCCCGTTCCGCGCCGACCGCGATCGTGTCCGCGCCATCGACCCCGAATCCTTCCACGAGATTCACATCGCTACCGAGCTGGAGGAGTGCGAGCGGCGCGACCCCAAGGGCCTGTACAAGAAGGCCCGCGCCGGCGAAATCCCCGAATTCACCGGCATCACCTCGCCCTACGAGGAGCCGCAAGCGCCGGAACTGCGCCTGCACACCTTCGGCCGCACCGTCGACGAGGCGGTGGCCGAGCTGCAGGCCTATGTGGAGAAACAGCTGGGCCTGTCCAGCCGCGAACGGGCGGCGAAGTAACCCTTAGGCAGGGATGGGTTGGGAGGCGGAAATGAAGGCCGCAGCGACTTCGCTGCGGTTACGGCCCGCCTCCTTTGCCTGGTAGAGGGCGGCGTCGGCCCGGCGCAGCAGGTTGGGCAAATCCTCGCCGCTGTGGCGCTCGGCGATGCCGATGCTGACGGTGAAGGCCACCGGGCTGTGCTCGACTAGGCCGGCGGCCTGTTCGGTGAAGGCACTGCGCAGGCGTTCGGCCGCCGCCAGGGCCTGATCGTGGCCGCTGCCGGGCAGCAGGGCGACGAATTCCTCGCCGCCAAAGCGGCACAACACGTCCTCGCCCCGCAGCGTGCGTTCGGCCACCGCGACGAAGGCCTGCAGTGCGGAATCGCCGACAGCGTGGCCCAGGCTGTCGTTGATCCGCTTGAAGTGGTCCAGGTCCATCATCAGCAGCGAAAGCGGCTCGCCGTGCCGCTCTGCCCGCGCCAGTTCGCGCTCGGCCGCCAGGCCGAAGGCGCGGCGGTTGAGCGCGCCGGTCAGCGGATCGGAATTCGCTTGGCGGTCAAGGTCGCGCTGCAGCCGCTCGCCGGTCATCAGCACCATGCCCAGGGTCACCGCCACGTTGGCGCACAGCCACCACAGCAGGTTGAAGGTGGCGAAGCCGGAATACAGGTCCTGGCCGGCATCGGCGTTGCCGACAAGGCCGGCCGCGCAGCGCACGCCGAAGATGGCGGCGTTGAGGGCATAGACGCAGCCGGTGGCGCGTTCCGCCAGGCCTCGTTCGCGGGGCGGGAGAATCAGTTCCAAGGCGATGGCGCCCGACACCAGGGCGATGGCGCCCGCATTGATCACCGCACGCATCAGCAGCGAGCCCAGGGAATGATAGAGCAGGCCCACCAGGACGATCGTCACGCAGAATCCGGCCACGGCCTTGGGCGGCAGCGGCGGGCGGCCAGCGAAACGGCGGAAGCCGTCCCAGACCACGATTATTCCGCCGGTCGCCACCATCTGCGCCAGGGTCAGGCCATTGTCGCCCAGGACATCGCGGGCCGCCAGCAATCCCAGCGCCACCACGCCGGCGATCGCCGCCAGGGCCCAGCGGTCGAGGCCGGGCAGCGACGGGTGTAGCCGGTAAAGGATGATTCTGGCGACGGCGCAAAACGCCGACACCAGCGCCGCGGCGACCATCAATGTCCGGATGTCGAGGGTAAGCATTTCCACAGCATAGCTGGAATTCGGCCGCGCCAGAACCTGGATATGACGGAAGGCACGGTCCTGCACCTTTCAACCGGGCGGCCAGGTTGCTACCTTTAGGTCAGCCAACGCGGAGGGTTCCATGGCGCGCTATGATTTCGACCTCATCACCCTGGGTGCCGGCTCGGGCGGTGTGCGCGCCTCCCGTATGGCCGCGCAGCTGGGCAAACGGGTGGCGGTGGTCGAGGAATCGCGGGTGGGCGGCACCTGCGTCATGCGCGGCTGCGTGCCCAAGAAGCTGTTGGTCTACGGCGCCCACTTCGCCGAGGACCTGACCGACGCCCTGGGCTTCGGCTGGTCCTACGCCGACGTCTCGTTCGACTGGGCCCGCCTGATCGCCGCCAAGAACGCCGAGCTGAACCGGCTTGAGTCGGTCTACAACCGCATCCTGCGCGACAACGGCGTCACCCTGCTAGAGGGGCGGGGCGTGGTGGTGGACGGCCACACCGTCGAGGTGGGCGGCCAGCCCTATACCGCCGAGCGCATCCTGGTCGCTACCGGCGGCCGGCCGTCACTGCCCGAGGTGCCGGGCATTGAATACGCCATCACCTCCAACGAGGCCCTCGACCTCATGCAGCTGCCCAGCCGCATGGTCGTCGTCGGTGCCGGTTATATCGCGGTGGAATTCGCCGGCATCTTCAATGCGCTCGGCGTCAAGGTAACCCAGGTGCTGCGCGGCGAGACGGTGCTGCGCGGCTTCGATGCCGACGTGCGGGCGGCGCTGGCGGAAGAAATGACCCGCAAGGGCATCGACCTGCGCTGCGAGACGGCGGTGAAGTCTATCGAGAAGGTGAAAGGCGGCTATTCCCTGCGCCTGTCCGGCGATGAAACGCTGGAGACCGATCTGGTCATGTACGCCACCGGCCGCCGCCCCAACAGCGACGGCCTGGGGCTGGAGGCGGCTGGGGTGAAGCTGAATGAGGCGGGGGCGGTGGTGGTGGACGAATACTCGCGCACCAGCGTGGAGTCCATTTATGCCATCGGCGACGTCACCGACCGCATGAACCTGACGCCGGTGGCGCTGGCGGAAGCGGGGGCGCTAGTCAACACGCTCTATCGTGACCGCCCCACGGTAATGGACTATGCTAACATCCCCACGGCGGTGTTCTCCATGCCGCCCATCGGCACGGTGGGCGTGACCGAGGCCGAGGCGCGGGAGCGCTTGGGCTGCGGCCTCGACGTCTACCTGTCGCGCTTCAAGCCCATGCGCAACACCCTGGCCGGGCGCGACGAGCGCACCGTGATGAAGCTGATCGTCGAACGGGCCACGGACAAGGTCATCGGCCTGCACATGGTGGGCGCCGAGGCGCCCGAGATCGTCCAGGGCTTTGCCGTGGCGCTGAAGTGCGGTGCCACCAAGGCCCAGTTCGACGCCACCATCGGCATCCACCCGACGGCCGCCGAGGAACTGGTGACCATGCGCGACAAGCGCCCGGACCCCAGTCCCGAATGCCAGGAATGATTAGTTGAGAATGCCGGTGCGGGCGATCAGAACGACTGCCCAGAGGCCGCCGGTGCTGACGATGATGGTGGCGGCGATGGCCAGGGCGGCAGGGCCGAAAAAGCGCTCGACCATGGAGACATTAATAGGCATGTGACATCCCTGTTTGCGTTGCGGGGCGCATTCCTACAGATGAATTTGACTTTGGTCAACTATCCGCAAAGGTCAAGCCCCCTGGGCAGCAGGAAACCGTAATGAACTATCACTTCCCCCTGTGGCGGCCGCCGTCGGAAGGCGACAACCTGATCATCCAGGCGACGCTCGGCTGCGGCTTCAACGGCTGCACCTTTTGTTCCATGTACAAGGTCAAGGAGTACGAGGAGCGCCCGTTGGAGGCGGTGTTCGCCGATATCGACGAGGCCGCCCGGGTATGGCCCGAGGCGACGCGGGTGTTCTTGGCCGACGGCGACGCCTTTGGCTTGCCGACGGCCACCCTGGAGGCCATCTGCGCCAAGCTGAAGCAGTGCTTCCCCGGCCTTACGCGGGTTTCGGCCTATGCCACCCCGTTCAACCTGCTGAAGAAAAGCGTCGAGGAAATCCAGGCGCTCAAGACGGCCAAGCTGTCGCTGGTCTATGTGGGCATCGAGAGCGGCTCCGACCTGGTCCTGAAGAAAATCGCCAAGGGCTCGGCCAAGGTGATGGAGCAGGGCCTTGCCCGCGCCGCCGAGGCGGGCCTGAAGGTATCCGCCACAATCATTACCGGCTTGGGCGGCAAGAACCACTGGCAGGAGCACATCGATGCCACCGCCGATCTGGTCAACCGGGTGCCGCCCACTTACCTCTCCACCCTCCAGCTTGGCCTGGAGAGCGAGGTGGCGCCGCGCTTCTTCGAGCGCTTCGGTGAACCGTTCCAGTGGCAGGACGATGCCGGTGTGCTGGATGAACTGGAACGCCTGATCGAACGCCTGAACCCACCCAGTCCCGTCCTCTTCCGCTCCAACCATGCCAGCAATGCCTTGGCCCTGGCCGGCACGCTGCCCAAGGACAAGGCCAAGGTGCTGGCCCAGATCGAACAGGCGCGGGCAGGCGCCTGGGGCCTGCGGCCGGCGTGGATGCGGGGGCTTTAGCCGCAAATTCGCCCGATGATTTCCTCCCGCGCCCGGCGTGCCCCGCTCAACCGCTCGCGCACCAGTGCCACGACCTCCGCCGGGGCGCTGTCTGGCGTACCGGCGGCGAACGGCGGGGCAGGGGCGTATTCGAGCGCCAACTGAAC
>DATJKV010000402.1:0-2951 GCA_035491155.1 Magnetospirillum sp.
GGTCGAGGGCATCAAGGCCGGCGTCTACCACTACCTGTCCAAGCCACTGGACCGCCAATTGCTGCTGTCGGTGACCGCCGCCGCCATCGAGGAGCACCAGCGCTACCTGCGCCTGCGCGACGAGGTGGCGCGCCGCACCACCGCCATGATCCTGATGTCGTCGGGCACGTTTCATTTCCGCACCCTGGCCGAAGCCAACAACCTGGCGGTGTCACTGGCCCGCGCGTGCCCGCGCTCGCAGCATCTGGTGGTAGGCCTGTCCGAAATCTTCACCAATGCCATCGAGCACGGCAATCTGGGCATCACCTTCGAGGAGAAGGCGAAGCTGCTGGCGGAAAAGCGCTGGCGCAAGCAGGTGGATGCCCTGCTGGACGCGCCGCAGAACCGCGACAAGCGGGTCACCGTCACCTTCGAGCGCTTGGCGGGCGAGGTGCGCATCACCGTGCGTGATGAAGGAGCCGGCTTCGATTGGCGCCGCTATGTGGAGCTGGACCAGACCCGCGCCTTCGCCGTGCATGGCCGCGGCATCGCCATGGCGCGCCAGCTGTCCTTCGACGTGCTGGAATATCGCGACCCCGGCAACGAGGTGATCTGCCTCATCCGCGGCGGCGAACAGCCGTGCGCTCCCGAAGCGGCGCCCGCCCCGCCGCCCAAGGTGGTGGCTGTGCCGCCCCAGCGGGCGGTGGCCCCGTCCCAAGCCCCGGACGAGATGCAGATCGCCTGCTCCATGCAGAGCGAATTGCTGCCGCCCCAGGCCGAGTTGGACTGGCTGGCCAAACGTTACGGCGTGCGCATCAGCGGCTTCTTCGAGCCGTCCTCGGCCCTGGGCGGCGACCTATGGGGGCTGGACCCCATCGACGACCACCGCTTCCTGCTGTGGCTGGCGGATTTCTCCGGCCACGGGGTGACGGCGGCGCTCAACACTTTCCGCCTGCATACCCTGCTGGAACACATCACCGAGGACCGTGACCAGCCTGCCGTCTTCCTAACCGAGCTCAACCAGCGGCTGGTCGGCCTGCTGCCGCTGGGTCAGTACGCCACCATGTTGTACGGCGTCGTGGATGTGCGCGAGGGCAGCTTCACCTATGCCGCCGCGGCCGCGCCGCGCCCGCTGGTGGTGTGTCCGGGCGAGCCGGCGGTACAGGGTGACGGTTCGGGCCTGCCGCTGGGGGTGTCGCGCACGGCCCGTTATGTCGACCGCGTGCTGCCGCTGCTGCCCGGTTCTGTTCTGTTCATGGCCTCGGATGCGTTGGCGGAAAGCCCGTCGGAAACCGGTCAGAAGCTGGGCTCGGCCGGTGTCGCCAATTTGGTGGGCGAGGTGGTGACGGCCCGCGCCGGCGAGGTGGACGTGAATTCGATCCTCGCGCCCTTCCTCGCCACCGTGCAGCGCCCGCTGCGCGATGATCTGACGGCGGTCTGCTGCCTGCGTCCTGAGTGAGTCCCTTAGGCCCGCATATCCACCAGCTTGCGTGTGTCCAAGCGCACCACGGTGGCGCTGCTGCGGTGCCACGTCGTGCCCAGGGCTGCGGCGGTGCGGGCGGCGGAATGGTCCATGGTGGCCAACTCGCTGAGCACGCGGCTGGCGATGTCGGCAGGGGCGCGGCTGCCAGCCACTGACAATTTCTCCATGGCATTGCGCAGGGCGGTCAGCGTGTCGGTGAGGGCGCCGGATCGGTGGCCGGCACGGCCTGCCACTCGGGCGAGCCTGTCCAGGACGTCCTTGGCCGCTTCGGTGATGGGGATGAGGCTGTCCGAATGGCCGCGCACCATGGCCGCATCGGCGCGGGTATCCACGTCCTCGGCCCGGTGGCAAAGTTCTGCCCCCTCGTCCGGGGCTTCGCGATCGGCAACCGGCTCGGGCGCTGCGGACGTGGCGTCGGACAGAGCGCCGTAATAGGCGATCAGTTTGTCCTCCTCGCGCCACCGCTTTTCGGCATATGCGCCGCCGTCCATGTCCGGTCCCTTCAACCTTCGATGGGGCCGATGGTGCCGGACACCTGGTTAAGGAATGCTCAAAACAGCAGCCGGGCCGCTTCCGCCCGCTCGTCGGGGTTGAGCCGGCTGTTGGCCGGCACCGGTCCGAAGCCGAGCAAATAGTGGATGGCACGGCGGCCCTTGGTATCCGCCTGATGCGGATCGGCTCCCCGTTCCAGCAGCAGCTTTATCATGGTGAGCGAGCCACTGGCGGCGGCGTACATCAGCGGGGTGCGGCCGTCGTGGGCCAGCCCCGGTCCTTCTTGCATCCAGGTGGTGGCGTTGACCGAGGCGCCCCGCTCCAGCAGCAGCCGCGCCGATTCCACGGAATCCACCTGGGCGGCGATCATCAGCGGGGTCTTGCCGAAGGCGTTGCGGGTGTCGGCGGCACCCGCCTGCTCTAGCAGCACTGCCAGCGCCCGGGGATGGGACACCGCCACCAGCGGCAACGGATCGAGGCCGGCATGACGAGCACAGGTAATCACCTCGGGAGCATCGCGCGGGGTTGCCAGGGCGGCGCGCACGTCCTCGGCCGGCGCTTGCTCCATGATCATGGCGCGCAGGGATGGATGCGGCGGGCCGTCGCCGCAGGATGCCCCCCACACCACTTGGAACAGTCCGGTCTTGGCCGCGCGCATCGCGTCGGCGGCGGTCAGGCCCTGGCGCATGTACCACAGGGCCAGCTTCGCCTGGGCGTCGTGGTAGAGTGGAACAACGCGCGTCGCGACAGCATGGGCGGACAGGCTGGTCAGTGCCCAGACCTCGTAAGGGTGGTCGAGTGCCGGCGGCTCGGCGGTGACGAGGGAATGTGGGTCCAGTCTGAGCGTCTCGAGCACAGCTTGCTGGCGGGCTATCAGAGCGGGGCGTGCGGCGGCGGGGCCGGCGGCCTCAGCCGCCGCTGCGATGTAGGCGGCCACCTCGTTTTCCGGGAAGCCGCGCACGGCGCCCCTGCCGTTGGTGCAGCCCGAGCGGGGCAG
>DATJKV010000403.1:0-3651 GCA_035491155.1 Magnetospirillum sp.
CCTCGGTATCGATCTCGAAGGTGGGCCGCAGCCCCAGCCGGGTGAAATGGTCGATGGCGCCCGGCCCCTGCACCGCTCCGCAGACGGAACAGAACAGCGCACGCGCCGCCACCGGTCCCTTGCAGGACCAGCACGGCACGATGGCGGCGACGGACACGTTCATACCAACTCCCCTGAGCACCAATTAGACGTGGCCAACTAAACGTGGAAAGACTCGCCGCAGCCGCAGCGGCCCTTCTCGTTAGGATTACGGAAGACGAAGCCCGACTGCATCTTGTCCTCGACCCAGTCCATCTCGGTGCCGAAGACGAACATGCTGGCCTTGGGATCGATCAGCACGGTGACGCCCTTCATCTGCACCACCTCGTCGAACTGCGACTTTTCGTCGGCGTATTCGAGGGTATAGGACATGCCCGAGCAGCCCTTGGTGCGCACGCCGATGCGGATGCCGGCGCTGGGCTTGCCGCGCCTGTCAAGCAGCGCCTTGACCCGCTCGGCGGCGGCGTCGGTCATCGAGATGGGAGCCTTCATTTCCATGGCTGCAACCCCTGTCTAGTCGTCATCCGGGCCGAGCGGACTACTCGGCCGCCTTGCCGCCGTCGCCGAGGCCGGTCTTGGCCTTGTAGTCCTTGATGGCGGCCTTGATAGCATCCTCGGCCAGCACCGAACAGTGGATCTTGACCGGCGGCAGGGCCAGTTCCTGGGCGATCTCGGTGTTCTTGATGGCGGCCGCCTCGTCCAGGGTCTTGCCCTTGACCCACTCGGTCACCAGCGAGCTGGACGCGATGGCCGAGCCGCAGCCGAAGGTCTTGAACTTGGCATCCTCGATGATGCCTTCGGGGCTGACCTTGATCTGCAGCTTCATGACGTCGCCGCAGGCCGGCGCACCGACCAGGCCGGTACCGACGTTGGCCGAATCCTTGTCGAGGGCACCCACGTTGCGCGGGTTCTCGTAGTGGTCGACGACCTTGTCGCTGTAAGCCATTTTATCCTCCAAAACGACCGGCTAAACCGGAACTATTCTAAACTGTAACCGGGCGGGGCTCAATGCTCGGCCCACTTGATCGACTTAAGATCGATGCCTTCCTGGTGCATGTCCCACAGCGGGCTCATGGAGCGCAGGTGCTCCACCGCCTGGGTCACGTGGTCGATGGCGTAGTCGATGTCCTCGTCGGTGGTGAAACGGCCCAGGCCGAAGCGGATCGAGGTATGCGCCATCTCGGCGTCCAGGCCAAGCGCGCGCAGCACATACGAGGGTTCCAACGACGCCGAGGTGCAGGCCGAGCCCGACGACACCGCCAAATCCTTAATGCCCATCATCAGCCCCTCGCCCTCGACGAAGGCGAAGGAGATGTTGAGGTTGCCGGGAATGCGGTTGTCCAGGTCGCCGTTGACATAGATTTCGGCCAGGCGCTGCTGCAGGCCGCCCAGCAGGCGGAGGCTCAGGCGCTTCAGGCGCTCGGTCTCGGCGGCCATCTCGGCTTTGGCCAGCGCGCAGGCCTCGCCGAAACCGACGCAGAGCGGGGTGGCCAGCGTGCCCGAGCGCATGCCGCGCTCCTGGCCGCCGCCGTTGATCATGGGAACCAGGCGCACGCGCGGGCGGCGGCGGACGTACAGCGCGCCGATGCCCTTGGGGCCATAGATCTTATGTGCCGAGATGGACATCAGGTCGATGTTCATGGCGTTGACGTCGAGCGGAATCTTGCCGACCGCCTGGGCGCAATCGGTGTGGAAGAAGGCGCCCTTCTTGCGGCACAGCGCGCCGATCTCGGCCAGCGGCTGGATCACGCCGATCTCGTTGTTCACCGCCATGACCGAGACGATGGCGGTGCGGTCGGTAATGGCGGCCTCCAGCTCCCCCAAATCCACCAGGCCGTTGGGCTTGACCGGCAGATAGGTGACCTTGAAGCCCTCCTGCTCCAGGTGGCGGCAGGTATCGAGCACGCATTTGTGTTCGGTGACCACGGTAACGACGTGGTCCTTCTTGTCCTTATAGAACTGGGCCACGCCCTTGATGGCGAGATTGTTCGATTCGGTGGCGCCCGAAGTGAAGATGATTTCCTTGGAATCGGCGCCGATGATGTCGGCGATCTGCTCGCGCGCCACCTCGACGGCTTCCTCGGCTTCCCAGCCATAGCGGTGGGTGCGGGAATGGGCGTTGCCGAATTTTTCGGTGAAATAGGGCAGCATCTTCTCGACCACGCGCGGATCGCACGGGGTCGTGGCCTGGTAATCGAGATAGATCGGCTGGCCGGGCTCCCGGCCGATGGTGTTGGTCTTCTGAACCACGGTCATTCGTACGATCCTTCTCGTCAGGCGGCTTGCGCCGCATCCCTAACTTCGAACCCCTTACGCCGGGCGAGATCGCACCAGGCGTCCAGGAATTGCTCCACGTCCTCCGCGGTACTGGCCCAGCCCAGGCTCACCCTGATGGCCGAACCGGCCAGCTCGGGAGCCAGACCCATGGCCCGCAGCACCACGCTCTCGCCCACTTTGCCCGACGAGCAGGCGGCACCGGCGCTGACGGCCACTCCGGCCAGATCCAGCGCCATCACCTGCACCTGCGCGGGCACATCAGGCAGCGCCAGGCAGACGGTGTTGCCCAGCCGGGGGGCGTTCGCCCCCACCACTGCGGCGCCCGGCACCCGGGCCTTGACCGCCGCTTCCAGGCGGTCGCGCAACTCCTTCACCCGCTCGCCCGCGTCGCCCTGGCCGGCGACCATGCGGGCGGCTATTCCGAAACCGACGATGCCGGCGAGATTTTCGCTGCCGGCACGACGGCGCCGCTCCTGCCCTCCACCCAGCAAGATCGGTGCCACCGCGATGTCGGGATTCGACGCCACCAAAGCGCCGATTCCCGCCGGTCCGCCCAACTTGTGGGCACTCAATGTCAGGAAGTCGACATCGAGGTCCGACAAACGCACCGACAATTTCCCCGGCCCCTGCACGGCGTCGCAATGGACCAGCGCACCGTGGGCACGAGCAACGGCGGCCACGCGGGCCACCGGCTGGATCACCCCGGTTTCGTTGTTGGCCAACATCACCGAGACGATCGCCGGCTCGGGTGACGCCTGCAGCAGGCGCTCCAGCGCCGCTAGGTCGACCACGCCGTCGCCATCCACCGGAATCACCTCGGCCTCGGGAACCGCTTCGCGCACCGAGGCATGTTCCACCGCCGACACCAGAACTCGGCGGCGGCCCGATCCCCGCAGCGCCAGATTGTTGGCTTCGGTGCCACCCGAGGTGAACACCACGCCGGCACCAGGAGCACCCATCAGCGCCGCGATGGTGGCGCGCGCCGCCTCGACGCGCGCGCGCGCCGCGCGGCCGGGACCGTGGACCGAGGACGGATTGCCCGGCTGCGCGATCGCCTCGGCCATGCCAGCGACCACTTCCGGGCGCACCGGTGCGCCGGCGTTGTAGTCGAGGTAGGCCAACCGGGTCACGGACAAACTCCCTTACGACAATCCCTACTGGGCGGCGGTGCCCTGGAAGAGGCCCGAGCTGCCGAGGATGCGGCGCTCGCACACGTCGGCCAGCGACACCGAGGACAGGTACAGATAGATCTGGTTGCCCAACTCTTCCCACAGATCATGGGTCAGGCAACGGCCCTTGTTGTTGTGGCAACCGGCCGGGGTGCCGGGCGAGCAG
>DATJKV010000404.1:0-4120 GCA_035491155.1 Magnetospirillum sp.
GCAGCCAACTTGGCGCAGTTCAGCACCGAACGGGCCGGGCGGCGGGCGGGCAGGGGATAGTCGGCGCTTGTGATGGCGCGGATGCGCGCCTCCGGGCGCCCCAGGCGAGTCGCCTCCGCCACGATGGCCCTGGCGAAGCCGCACCATGAGACGGCTTCGTCGCCGCAATAATGGAAGATTCCGAAGGCATCGCCGGCCGGCGCATCGACCAGGCGCGGCGCAAGCGCCCACAGCGCTGCGGCGATCGCGGGGGCGGGAGTGGGGCAACCCACCTGGTCGTCGACGACGCCGATTTCCGATTGCATGGCGCAGCGGCGCAGAATGGTCTTCGCGAAATTGTGGCCGTGTGGTCCGAACACCCACGAGGTCCGCAGCACCAGCGCCCGCGACGCCGAGTCCAGAACTGCCCGCTCGCCCGCCAGCTTGCTGGCGCCATAGACATTGAGCGGTCCGGTGGGCTCGTCCTCGACCACCGGCTCCGGGTTGGTGCCGGGAAAGACGTAGTCGGTGGACAGATGCACCAGCGCCAGCCCGGCCGCATCGCACGCCTGGGCCAGGGTGCCGGCGGCGTCGCGGTTGACGGCGAAGGCCGCGTCCGGTTCAGCCTCGGCCTTATCCACTTGGGTATAGGCGGCAAGGTTCACCACCATGCCGCGCTCGATTCCGGCCAGCGTCGCCTTCACCTGATCGGGCCGGGTGATATCCACTCCGGCGCGGTCATAGGGCACGACCCGCCACCCTGGTGGCGGCGTCAGCGCGCATAGCGAGCGGCCGATTTGGCCAGCGGCACCGAACACCACCAGGGAGGCGGGTGCATCAGCCATGTGTGCCCCGGCGCTTGCGGGCGTCGGTGCCACAGGCATCGCTCCACGCGGTGTTCTCCAGGTACCACGCGACCGTCTTGCGCAGGCCGCTGTCGAGCGATTCCCTCGGGCTCCAGCCCAATTCACGGCGGATATGCGAGAAGTCGGCAGCGTAACGACGATCGTGGCCGGGGCGGTCGGCCACGCGGGTGATCAGGCTGCGGCGCGTCGCCGTCGCCGGCCGCATCTCGTCCACCAGGTCGCACACCCGATGGACCATGTCGATGTTGGTGGCCTCGCAGCCGCCGCCGATCATGAAGCGGTCGCCCGGCTGGGCCCGGTCGGCCACCATGACCAAGGCGCGCGCGTGGTCCTCGACGAACAGCCAGTCCCGCACGTTGAGGCCGTCGCCATAGACGGGCAATTTCTCGCCGGCTACCGCGTTCAGGATCATCAGCGGCAGCAGCTTTTCCGGGAATTGGCGTGGCCCGTAATTATTGGTGCAATTGGTGATGACCACCGGCAGGCCGTAGGTGTGCAGCCACGCCCGCGCAAGGTGGTCGCTGGACGCCTTGCTGGCGGAATAGGGGGAATTGGGGGCGTAGTTGCTGTCTTCGTGGAAGAAGCCTTCCTCGCCCAACGAACCGAACACCTCGTCGGTGGAGACGTGGACGAAGCGGAAGCGTTCCCGCCGTTCGCCGGTCAAGCCCTCGTAATAGCCGCGGGCCGCCTGAAGCAGGGCGTAGGTGCCCATGATGTTGGTCTGGATGAAGGCGGCCGGCCCGTCAATGGAGCGGTCCACATGAGTTTCCGCCGCCAGGTGAAGGATCGCGTCCGGCCGGTGCCGCGCCAGCACCGCCTCCATGGTGGCCTGATCGGCGATGTCGTGGCGCTCATGCGCATAGCGGGGATTGTCCGCCAGGCGCTTCAAGGACAGGGGGTTGGCGGCATAGGTCATGCGATCGACGTTGACGACCTCGCCGCCCAGTTCCTCCAGCACGTGGAGGCAGACAGCCGAACCAATGAAGCCGGCGCCACCAGTGACAAGATATTTCATCGGTCGGCCTCATAGTGGAAGCAGGGGGTGACCCGCGACAGGGTCGGCCACGCGCCGTCGCGCGCGTTCACCGTTGTCGGGTCCGCCGTTTCGGGCCAGGGGATGCCCAGCGTGGGGTCGTTCCAGAGCACGCCGTCCTCGGCGCCCGGGTCGTAAAAATTGTCCACCTTATAAAGGACCTCGGTGTCGGGGGTCAGGGTGCAATAACCGTGGGCGAAGCCGCGCGGAACGAACAGCTGGGTCCGATTGTCGGCGGACAGTTCCACCGCCACCCAGCGGCCGTACCAGGGCGAGCCCGCGCGGATATCCACCGCTACGTCCAGGACGGCGCCGCGCACCACCCGCACAAGCTTGGCCTGGGCCGAGGGAGGGCGCTGGAAATGCAGGCCGCGCACGGTGCCCGCCGTGCCCGAGATGGCATGGTTGTCCTGGCAGAAATCCACATCCAGGCCCGCCTCCTGCCATGCCCGACGATTGTAGACCTCGGAGAACGAACCGCGCATATCGCCAAACCAGCGGGTCCTGACGATCAGAACATTGGGAATTTCGGTCGGTGTGATGTCCATGCTCGCTCGAATTCTTTCAGTTCATTCTCGGGTCACGTCCCCGCGATTGCAGAGGTTGTCGTAGACGTCGTGAGGGCGCCCGCCAAGCGAGCCAGGTGTTCCAAATTCATGGATTGGACTAGTTTGCGGCGCAGGGGGCAGCGCGCTTACGTCAGCGTCCCAATTCACCAGCGCCGCCGAAATGATGAAACCGACCTTCATCCGTCTCTCCACCTGCCGCGCCGGGGGCCGCTCAGGCCGACAGGGCGACCACGTATTCCGCTAGTTTCGCCGTGAAGATGCGGGCCGATGCCGCGGGTGAGTATTTCTGCAATTCGCTGCGGCAGCGTTCGCCGGCGACCCGCGCGGCCAGATTGTCGAACGCCTTGGGGTCGAGCCGGTCCAGCACGTCCTGCGGCGAGTCCACGACCAGTTCGGGCATGCCCATCTGTTCGGCGGTCTCGGCATAGGCCGGCGTGCGGCTGACGAAGGGGACTACCCCCAGCGCCAGAGACGCCAGCATCTTGTTGTTGCTCTTCTGGATGCCTTCCAGCGACTGGTCGTGGATGAGCACGCAGAAATCCATGCCGGACAAAACGGCAGGAAACGCCTCGAGCGACCACGGGGTGATGGCGAAGCCGGGATAGTTCTGCCGCAGTAGATCGACGAATTCGCGGTTGGTCAGCACGTTGACGTCGGCCACCCGGCCCGAAGCGGACAACGGCGCCAGATAGGGCAGCGCGGGGGCGATGTTGGGGGCGTTGCCGAACCAGCAGGCGTGCAGCTTACGCCCGCCCGGTGCGTCGCGCGGCGGCAATTCCTCCAGGTCGCCATAGACGTAGTCGATGGGATCGGGAATGACCCAGAAATGGGGCACTACGGAAAAGCGCGGATCCTGCTGGATCACCTGGCGTCGCGTTTCGGTATCCACGATCACCACGTTGACCAGCTGCATGAACTGGCTGAACGTCTCGGGGTCGGACAGCAGGCCGCCCAGCGCGGCATCGCCGTAATCGTCGATGTCGAAGAAGACGTGCCCGCCCAGCGAGCGGATCACCTGGGCGGTGCGCAGCACGTCGGGGGTTATCACCTTCTGCACGAAGAAGATCTGCGGCAAGGCCGAGGCGTCCACACCCAACGTCACCGCGAAGCCCAGCCGCTCCAGCTCGCGCGCCAGACCGAAGCAGCGCAGCCGCGAACTGGCGGTATTGATGGTGCCGGCGGGAAAGAACGCGATGCGAATCGGCGGGGGCGCCATCGTCAGGACTGCCGATAGAACGCCTTGATGGCGTCAACCACATGGGTGACGTCGTCATCGGCCAGCTTCAAATGGCAGGGCAGCGAGATGATGCGCCCGTCCACGTCGTTGGCGAACGGCACTTGGTTGTGGGCGTACATGGGGTAGCGGGCGTTGCTGCGATAGTGCACGCCGGTCCCGACACCGCGGTCGGCCAGGAACTCGATCAGTTCGTTGCGCCCCTCCGCCACGAATTGGATCAGATGGCGGCTGCTTTCCCCCTCGTTGCGGTGGGCGATGTAGTGCAGCCCGCCGATGTCGCCGAGCGCGTCCCGATACAGGGCGGCGAGCTGGCGGCGGCGGCGGTTGCCGTCGTCCAGGCGGCCCAGCTCCACCAACGCGATGGCAGCCATGATGGAGTTGCCATTATATTTGAAGCCGACTTCATCGACCGAATACATCCACTTGTACGAACCCT
>DATJKV010000405.1:0-3762 GCA_035491155.1 Magnetospirillum sp.
ATAGCCCATGCGGCTGGCGATTTCCTGCTGCACGTCGAAGGTCAGGCGGTCCTCGGCGCGGCCGGTGAGGTAGTGCAGGTGGCAGCGCACCGTCCACAGGAAGTCCTGCGCCTTGGTGAAGCGCCGTGCCGCCGCGCGCGAGATCAGGCCGGCATCCACCAGCTGGCCGATGTCCTTGACCCGGTACAGGTATTTGGCCAGCCAGTACAGGGTGTGGAGGTCGCGCAGGCCCCCCTTGCCTTCCTTGACATTGGGTTCCAGCACATAGCGGGTGTCGCCCATCTGGCCGTGGCGGGCGTCGCGTTCCGCCAGCTTGGCCTCGATGAACTCCTCGGCCGAGCCGGCGACGACATCGTTTCGGAAGCGGTTTTGCAGCTCGAAGAAAAGCGCCTGGTCGCCCCACAGCCAGCGCATTTCCAACAGCGCGGTGCGGATGGTGAGGTCGGCCTTGGCCTGGCGCACGCATTCGTCGGACGAGCGGGTGGAATGGCCCACCTTCAGGCCCATGTCCCACAGCATATACAGGATGTATTCGACGATCTGCTCGTGCCAGGGGGTCCGCTTGTAGGGCGTCAGGAACAGCAGGTCGATGTCGGATTGGGGCGACAGCTCGCCGCGGCCATAGCCACCCACCGCCACCAGGCTCATGGCCTCTCCGGTGGTGCGGATGCCTTGTGGGAACTCGTAATCGGTGGCGAAGTCGTGGACGGTGCGGATCAGCTGGTCGATGAGGAAGCAATTCTCGCGAACGGTCTCGGCGCCGTCGCCGCGCTCCTCGAAGCGGGTGCGGATCTCGGTCCGCCCGTGGTTCAGCGACTCCTTCAGCGCTTCCAGCACCTTGGAGCGGCGCTTCACCTTGGGCAATTCCAACGCGACGATGTCGGCCAGCCGCTGGATCAGCGCGCGCCGGTCGATAATGGAGCGCTGGGCGGGGATCTTGCTCATAAGGCACCAGATGGGAAACGCGAGAAGGGGATTATAGGTCTCGTTTTCTGCCCCGTGCCACACGTTTTGGAATTGCTTAAAGCCGGGGCAACAACTGCCTGACTTTTGACCGTTGCGGCGTAGAAACGATAAGCCAAAGCCCCTCTCCCGCCCGGCGGGAGAGGGATATTCGTTACAGGCCCTTTTCCATCACGCCGGCCAGGCGGCGGGCGAATTCCACCGGATCGGCCGGCGCCTCGCCCTCGACGATGCGGGCCTGGTCCAGCAGCAGCAGCGCCATGTCCTCGATGGCCTCGCGGCCCGAGGTCTTGACCTTGCCGGCCAGGCCCTTGATCAACGGGTGGCGCGGATTGATCTCCAGCACGCGGGGGAAGTCCTGCTCCAGCTGGCGATGGGCCTTCAGCATCTTCTCCAGGTGGATGCTCATCTGGCCCGATTCGGCCACCAGGCACACGGCCGAGCTGGTCAGACGGTCCGAGGCGCGCACGTCCTTGATCTTGTCGCCCAGGTTCAGCTTCAGCGCGGCGATCAGGGTGTCCAGCTCGTCGGTGGGGGCGGCCTCGGGCTTGGCCGCTTCGGCCTTGTCGTCGGCCTTCACCTTGGACAGGTCGACGTCACCCTCGGTGATGGCCTTGAGCTTCTTGCCCTGGATCTCGCCCACCGCCGGCACCCAGAACTCGTCGATGGGGTCGGTGAGCAGCAGCACCTCGATGCCCTTGGCCAGGAAGCCTTCCAGCTGCGGGCTGCGCTTGAGCGCCGCCACGTCGTCGCCGGTGGCGTAGTAGATGGCGTCCTGGCCCTCCTTCATGCGGCCCACCACCTCGTCCAGGGTGGTAAGGCCGTCGGCGGCGGTGGACTGGAAGCGGCACAGCGGTAGGATGTCGTTCTTGCGCTCGAAATCCTCGTAGATGCCTTCCTTCAGCACGGCGCCGAAGGTTTCCCAGAAGGTGGCGTAGGAGGCGGCATCCTCCTCGGCCTTCTTCTTCAGTTCCGACAGCACGCGCTTGACCAGGCCGGTCTTCATCTTGGCCAGCACCGGATTGTGCTGCAGCATCTCGCGGCTGACGTTCAGCGGCAGGTCCTGGCTGTCCACCACGCCGCGCAGGAAGCGGAGGTAAGGCGGCAGCAGGCCTTCCGCCTCGTCGGTAATGAAGACGCGCTTCACATAAAGCTTCACGTGGTGCTTGCGGTCGGGATGGAAGATGTCGAACGGCTTCGATCCCGGCACGTACAGCAGGCTGGTGTACTCGATGGCGCCTTCAGCCTTGTAATGGAGGGTCAGCCACGGGTCGTCGAAGGCATGCGCCACGTGGTGATAGAATTCCTTGTACTGCTCGGGCGTGATGTCCGACTTCGAGCGGGTCCACAGCGCCGAAGCGGAATTCAGCGTGTCTTCCTTGTCGCCTTCCACCAGCACCACCGGAATGGCGATGTGGTCAGAGTAGTGCTTGACGATGGCGGCCAGGCGGGGGCGCTCCAGGAACTCCGTCTCGCCCTCGCGCAAGTGCAGCGTGATGCGGGCGCCGCGGGCGGCCTGCTCATCGGGGGTGATGGTGAACTCGCCCTTGCCGTCGCTTTCCCAGCGCCAGCCGTGCTCCTCGCCGGCCTTCTTCGTCACCACCGTGACCTTGTCCGCCACCATGAAGGCGGAATAGAAGCCGACGCCGAACTGGCCGATCAGGGTCATGTCCTTCTTGGCGTCGCCGGTCAGCCGGCTCATGAACTCGGCGGTGCCCGACTTGGCGATGGTGCCGAGATTGGCGATCAGGTCCTCCTTGTTCATGCCGATGCCGTTGTCGGCGACGGTCAGCGTGCCGGCATCTTTGTCGGGAATCAGTCGAATGCGGTATTCGGAATCACCGGCCACCAGTCCCGTGTCGGTCAGCGCCGCGTAACGCAGCTTGTCGCAGGCGTCGGACGCATTGGAAATCAGTTCGCGCAGGAAGATTTCCTTATTGGAGTAGAGCGAGTGGACGACGATGTCCAACAACTTGGCGACTTCCGCCTGAAACTCGCGCTTCTCTTCAGCCATGGTCTATTCCCATCCTCATGCGAAATCTGATCCCGCGAGCGCGGGCGCCTTGATATGAGGGAGCAACCGGCGGGTTGCAAGTCCGCTTGCAATCCAGAAGAATGGCCATAAGAACGGAAGGTCACGCATCGGCGTTGCCCTCGCCGGGCCGAATCGGTATGTATAGCGGCCCCGAAAGTGGGGGCCCGTAAAGTTGGGTCGGGCCTCGCCGCAGGAATTTCGCCGCTCCGGACATCGTGGGCGGCCTTAAGAGAAGCAGGAGACGTTCATGCAGATTCCTCTCCAGATCACCTTTCACGGGATCGATCACTCGGATGCCGCCGAAGAGCGCATCCGCGAAAAGGTGGCCAAGCTGGAGCAGTTCTTCGACCGCATCACCAGCTGCCGGGTGGCGGTGGAGCGCAGCCACAAGAACACGTCGAACCTGCACCAGAAGGGCGAGGATTTTCACATCCGCATCGACCTCACCGTGCCGGGCTCCGAGCTGGTGGTGAAGCGCGCCTCGGAAGAGCACGAGGACATCTATGCCGCGCTGAAGGGTGCCTTCGGCGCCATGGAGCGTCAGCTCAAGGAATATGTCGCCCGCGCCCGCGGCGACGTGAAGGCCCGCGCCCAGGCCTAAGGGCCTTCGGTTCCGTTCACGCGGGAAAGCCGCGCCGCCGTCCGGGCTGGCGCGGCTTTTGCTGCCTAAGCGGCCACTTCCGTTCAAGTATCGTTTTTTTCGATCAACGCATTTGCGCTGTTGATGTTGGCGTCCAGGTGCGTTAGAAGTCCGCGCGGCTTTT
>DATJKV010000406.1:0-1867 GCA_035491155.1 Magnetospirillum sp.
TGCTGGGGATTTGTGGGTGGGCGACGCGCTGCACGGGCCTCTGGTCATCTCACCCGATGGCTCGCTGCGCAAATCGTACTTGCTCTCCCAGATCGACGGCGCCACCCGCTTTGTCCCCCACAGCTACTTCGCCCTATCGGAAAACGCCGTCGACCAGGAGTATGGCTTGCAGCAGGCCATCCTCAAGCATGGCCCGCCGCGCACCTATTACGTCGATCTCGGGCCGGCCTATATCGCCCACTCCCTGCGGCTCATCTGTGCCGAACTCGGCATCCGCCTGTTGCATACCCAGGTCCAGGATTGTGAGGCCAAAGGCGTGATTGAGCGCTGGCATCGCACCTGGCGGGAAGAAGTCGGGGATGAATTGCCCGCCCAACCGCTTCCCCTGGCCGAGCTCAATGCCAAGCATTGGGCGTGGTTGGCGGCAGAATATAATTCCCGTCGCCACAGCACTACCGGCCGCGTGCCGCGGGAACACTGGCTGGCCGAGCTCCCCTTCCTGCGTACCCTCCCACGCCACAAGAGCCTCGCCGATGTCTTTCTGCACCGCGAGCGCCGCCGCGTGCGCAACGATGGCACCGTCCGCTTCCAGGGAAGCTATGTGGAACTTCGCCCCGGCCTCGAAGGCCAGGAAGTGGAACTGCGCTTCGATCCCCGCGACCCCAGCGCGCGCCCACGCGTCTTCCTCGAGGATGCCTTCGTGTGCGACACCGTACCGCTGGACCGTGTGGCCAATGCTTCGCGCCGGCGGCGCCGCCTGCCTGCTCCCGCCGCCCTCGACCCCCAGCCCAGCCGCTGGGACCCGCTGGCGTTGATCGAAGCCCAGCACTACGACCGCGTCCGCCCGGTGGGCCAGCTGCCCACCACCACCCTCACCAACCCCAACCCAACCAAGAAAACCGACCACCAGGAGGACTGATCCATGTATCGCCAACGCTTTGGTCTCACCGGCTATCCCCTGCCCAAAGATGCCCAGGGCAAGACCTTTTTCGACAAGAGTCCGGGCTTCCAAAAACTCCAACGCGCCTTTCGTCAGCTCCTCGCCGATCCCGGCTTGGGCGTGCTCACCGCCCATGCCGGCGTCGGCAAGACGGCCGCCCTGCGCCATCTCTGCGCCCAACTCCCCAAACCCGACTACCTCGTGCTCTATCTGTGTGCCGCCCTGGGGCCCTTTGATTTCTACCGGACCTTGGCCCTGGAGCTCGGCCTCCGCCCCGCCCATCGCCGCGCCGAACTGTGGGCCAGCCTCAAGAAAAGCCTGCTGCACTTGGTCGATGAGCGGTCGATTGCCCCCATCCTCATCCTCGATGAGGCGCAACATCTCTCCGATCCCTTCCTCATCGATCTGTCCGCCTTCCTGAACTTCGCCTTTGATAGCCGCGAGCTGCTCACCCTGTGGCTGGTGGGCTTGCCGCCCCTGGCCCGCCATCTGCGCATGCAACAGCACGCCCCGCTGGCCATGCGCATCGTGCATTACATCCACCTCGAGCCCCTCGATCGCCCACTGTTCAGCGCCATGATCGACCATGCCTTCAAGGCCGCCGGCGCCACCCAGACCCTGGTGGCCGACTCCGCTCGCGAACTCCTCTTCCGCGCCAGCCGTGGGCTCCCTCGGGTCGCGGCCCATCTGCTGCACCGCGCCCTGTACGAAGCCCACGAGCGGAATCAGAACTTCATCGACGATCACGTCATGGAGGCCGCCATCGAGCAGTCGCCGCTCGGTCAAGGGGTGCTGGCATGAGCCGCCGCGAACCAGAAACCCTGCCCGTCGTGCGCGCCGCCGATCTGGAAGAATTCGATCCCGCTCGCCGCTGGCTCATCGAGCCGCTCTGGATCCATAGCGGCGTCGGCACCATCGGCGGATTGC
>DATJKV010000407.1:0-15032 GCA_035491155.1 Magnetospirillum sp.
ACCCGATCGGTGGGGTCGGCGTGGCACGTGCGGGTGAAGGCGCGTCCATCGGGGACTTGGCCGCATTCCACCATGGCCGCCAATTTGGCCATGGCGGCTTGGCGCGCCTGGGTGATCACCAGGTCGCCGTTGCGTGGATGGACGGTCGCGTCCCGGTCACCGTGGAAGACGATAGTCGGCACCAGGCGGCGTGGTTGCGCCTCGCCGCCTAGTCGGGTCTCGGCACGGCCCATGGCAGCCAGAGCCGACAGCATGCAGCTGGCCGCGCCGTAGGCGAGCCCGGAATGCACGCCGATGGCGGCATAAAGATCGGGATAGGCCATGGCCATGATGACCGCCGCCGCCCCGCCGGCCGAGAGCCCGGCCACATAGACCCGATCGGGGTCGACCGGATGGTCGGCCATGATCTCGCGGGTAATGCCCGCAATCAGCGACGGCTCGCCGTCGTCGCGCCTTTGGTGCTCGGGCCGGAACCAGTTCCAGCACCGCGTCCCGTTGGCCGATACGGCCTGTGCCGGATAGACGATGAAGCACGTGCGCGCCTCGGCCCACACGTTCATGCGCGTGCCGGCGGCAAAGTCGTCCGGCGTCTGGCTGCAGCCGTGCAGCATGACCACCAGGGGCAGCGTCTGGCCGTGATAGCCGCTGGGGATATAGAGCTTGTAGGCGCAGCTGCCGGCATGGTTGCGGTATTCCCATGCGACGAAATAGCCGCGACGCGGCGGATCGGCCAAGTGCGCCCGGCCGAACGCAACGGCCTCGCCGCGAGTGGCTGCGCAAGGCGGGAGGGGCAAAGGGAGGGGAGAGCCGTCGTTCATCAGAATGGCCCGTGGTTGGCGGGATACCAGGGCGCCCGACTGCGCCGTCCCCTCATATCGGAAGCGGCCACCGTGCCAGACAAGCGCCCGCTCGCCATAGCTCCCGCCCGAGCGGCCGCCCCCTTATTGCCGGCCGAGCATTGGCGCTGTCTCGCCACCACCCTGCCGCCCATCGCCAAGCGGCCTTTTGTCGTTTCCGGTGCCAGCCACTCTCCATCACGCTCCCGTATTTCCGCCATCTGGGATTGAATTCCTTGACGGACGCGCCTGGCGCTGCTAAGAACAATACAAGAACGTTTCGCAGGAGTTGGCGATGGGTGGGTTTTCCGGAAGCAATCCGTTGGTGAAGGTGGGGGCCGCCGCCATCGATGCCTATACCGGCGTGCCGGTGGCGTCGACCTTGGCCATGGCCGGTGCCGCGCGCCAGCAGCAGGCGCAGCAGGCGGCGGCGGTGCAGCAGACCTACGACATGCAGGCCCAGGCATTGCAGCGCCAGCAGCAACAGCAGGTGCGCGATCAGCAAGACCTGCTCAAGCGCACGCTGGCCTCGCAGCGGGCGCGCCTGGGCGCTCTGGGGATCGGCGGCACCGGTGGTTCAGCCGACGCCCTGGCCGAGGGCCTGATCCAGCAGGGCGCCACCAAGGTGGCTGACATCCAGGGGGCCTATGGCGACCAGCTTGCCGGCCTGGATTGGAAGTACCGCCAGCAGATGGACCAGTTGGACGAGGCCAACAATAATTTCTGGGGCTCGCAGCTGCTGTCGGTGGTGCAGCCCATGCTGCCCGGCAAGGGGCGCAAGGGCACTCAGGCGGGCGATCTCTGGCCCGAGGACGCGCCGATGGAAAGCCTCAGCCTGCTTTAGCGGGGCGGAGCGATGCGGGTTTGATCGGCGATCAGCACGGCGTCGTCGCCAGCCCCGATGGCGCTTTGGGTGGTGGCGTATGCTTCCCGGCGGGCTTCCTCGCTGGGAAGCGTTCCGGCCAGCAGCACGCTGTAGCGGGTCTGGAAGGCATCCTGCCAAACATTGCTGATGGCGACGGAGACCTGGATGTCGCGGAGCGACGGATTGCGCGCCATTTGCGTTTTGATGGCTCGTTCGAGGTCGGCGGCATTGTCCCCCTGAACCCTCTTCACCGCCGAGTTGGCGACCACGCCTGCCGGACCGCAGGCGGCGGAGATGAGGGGGAGCGCCAGGACGGCGGCACGCAAAATGGCGCGCATGGGCGCTCTCCCTCCGCAGCCGCTTAGGACTTCTGCTCGAGCTTTCGGTTCAGCGTCACGTTGACGATGTCATCGTATTTGTTGTCGGCACCCGAGGCCGAATCGACGGCCCAGCCGACCACACCGCCCAGGATGATGTTGCCAAAGGTGGCGCCGGCGACGCCGGACTTGAGCATGGCGGTGCTGTCCTCGTAGCCCTCCTTCGAGCACACCACCTGGATGTTGTGCTTGGTTTTCTCGATGACGATGCCGCCCGGGGTCTGCACGTTGCCGATGGTCAGGCCGTTCCGGGTCAGGATGCAGGTGGCACCCACCGGATTGGTGTTGAACGCGATCGTCTGGGAGCGGCCTTCGATGACGGACGAGCAGCCGCTGGCAAGAGCAACGGCGGCGATGGCAAACACCACACGGAAACTAGGCATCGGTATCCCCCTTAACAATTGGCGGAATGATTGCCCGGGGTGCGGCGCGGATCAACGACATAATTCTCCGTTTGCGCGCATGTGCGGGCGCAACAGAGCGATGGAGTAGGAGGCGCGCGCATATGGGCGGGTTCGGCTCCGGCGGCGGCCGGTTCTCCCTAATCGCCAGCGCGCGCGCCTACACGCGACCTTGCCTTGGCGCCATATGGCCGTTGGTGGGAGACAAGCCAACGGAGGGTAGCATGCTTTATTGGGCCGCCGTCTTCCTGATCATCGCCATCGTAGCCGCGGTCTTCGGCTTTGGTGGCGTTGCCAGCGCAGCCGGGGACATCGCCCAGGTACTCTTCTTCATCTTCCTGGTGCTGTTCGTGGTGTCCATCGTCGTCGGCCTGTTCCGCGGCCGGCGTCCACCGCTCTAAAGGGGAGCGCATTCCCTCCCTCGGCTTGGCCGGGGGAGGGCGGGGGCTAGGCCTTGCGCTCCAGCACGGCGGCGAAGAAGCCGTCGGTGCCGTGGGCCAGCGGCGACAGGCGCAGCCAGGGGCCATTGACGGGGCAGGGGATGCCCTCGGCCAGCTGGGGCCACAGTTCGGGGATGGGAAGCGCCACATAATCGGGATGGCTGGCCAGGAAGGTCTCCACCTGGCGCTCATTCTCCTCGGGCAGGATCGAGCAGGTGGCGTAGACCAGTCGGCCGCCGGGCTTGGTCAGCCGCGCCGCGCTGGCCAGGATGGCCTGCTGGCGTCCCACCAATTCCAGCAAATCCGTTTCGCTCAGCTGCCACTTGGCGTCCGGGTTGCGGCGCCAAGTGCCGGTGCCAGTGCAGGGGGCGTCCACCAGCACGCGGTCGAAGCTGCCGGCGCTGCGCTTGATCCACTTGTCCGATTCACCCGAGATCACCCGGCGGGTAACGTTGTGGACGCCGTTGCGGCGCAGCCGCTCCTGCGCCTTGTCCACCCGCCATTCGGCCACGTCGCAGGCCACCAGGCGACCCTTATTCTGCATGGCGGCGGCCAGCGCCAGGGTCTTGCCGCCGGCGCCGGCACAGTAATCCACCACCGCTTCGCCGGGCTTGGGACCGGTGACCAGCGCCACCAGCTGCGAGCCCTCGTCCTGCACCTCGATCAGGCCGTCGCGCCACGCCTGCACCTGCACCAGGGCGACGCGCGACTTCAGCCGCAGGCCCAGCGGCGACAGCGTGCACGGCTCGGCGGCGATGCCTTCCTTCTTCAGCGCGATGATGGCTTCGTCCCGCGTGGCCTTCAGGGTGTTGACGCGCAAATCCAGCGGCGCCTCGTCGCGCATGGCGGCCACTTCGCGCGCCATGGCCTCGCCCCACAACTCCTCCAGGCGCGGCGTCAGCCATTCGGGGAATTCGCCCTTCACCCAGGCCGGCATGTCGCGGTTGAAGATATCCTTGCCCTTCAGTTGGTCAAACAGCCGGCGCTCCTCGCGGCCGGGCTTGGGGGCCGAGTGGGCGCCCTCGAACAAATCGGGCTTCAGTTCGCCACCCTCGAACGCCAGATCGGCGAAAACGCGGGCGCGGGCATCATGGGGGTGGTTCAGGAATTCCAGCCACCAGTCGATGCGCGCCTTGCGCCGCAGCACCCGCCACACGGTCTCGGCCACGGCGCGGCGGTCCTTCGAACCGATGTAGCGCCGGCCCTTGAAATAGAACGAGGCCACCTGATCGGCGGGGCGCCGGGTCGATTCGATCTCGTCCAGCAACTCGATGGCGGCAGCAAGGCGGGCGGCGGGGGTCATGGGCGTTATCCGAAAATGGGTCCGCCCCTGCCTTCACGCCGGCAAGGCGGAAGCAGGGGCGGCAACAGGGTAAGACGAAGACCGAATCAGGCCGAACGGGCCTGGGTCATGGAATTGTGCTCACGCGCGATCAGCGCACCCAGGCGGCGGATGCCCTCGCGGATCTTGTCGGGACAGGTGGCCGAGAAGGACAGGCGCAGGGTGTTCTTCATGGCCTGGGTGGCATAGAAGGCCGAGCCGGGGACGAAGGCCACCCGCTCCTCCTCGATGGCGCGGGCCAGCAGGGCGGCGCCATCGAAGCCCTCGGGCAGTTCCACCCAGATGAACATGCCACCGCCGGGACGGGTGAAGCTCACGCCCTCGGGCATGAACTCCTCCAGCGCCTGCACCATGGCGTCGCGGCGCGGGCGGTAGGTGGCGCACAGGGTCTCGGCGTGGTTGGCGGGCAGCCGCTCCATCACCTTGGCCAGCGCCACCTGGGCCAGCGTCGAGGTGTGCAGGTCCGAGGCCTGCTTCATCAGCACCAGCTTCTGGACGATGGGCGTCGCGGCGACGATCCAGCCCACGCGCAGACCGGGCACCACCGACTTGGAGAAGGTGCCGCAATAGATCACGCGGCTGTTCTCGATGCCGCCCTCATGGGCGATGTCCAGCTCCATCAGCGAGGGCAGCAGCTTGCCGTCATAGGCCAGCTTGTTGTAGGCGGTGTCCTCGACCACCGGCACGTCCGAACGCCGCGCGCCGGCCAGCAGCTCCTGGCGCTCTTCCAGCGTCATGGTCTCGCCCGAGGGGTTCTGGAAGTCGGGCATAGCGTAGGCCAGCTTGGCCTTGACCGGGGCGGGGCCGGTCAGCGTGGCGATGTCGCCGTAGGTGGGGCCGGACGAGGTGAACGCCTGCAGCAGGCCCAGATAGGTGGGGCGGGCGACCAGCACCTTGTCGTCGGGGCCCAGGAACAGGCGACCCAACAGGTCCAGGCCCTGCTGCGAGCCGTTGGTGATGACGATGTTGTCGCGGGTGCAGGTGACGCCGAAGCTCTCCATTTCGGCCACCAACAGGTCGCGCAGCGGGCCGTAGCCTTCCGACACCGAATATTGCAGCGCCTGGTTCGACAGCGCCTCGTCGGCGAAGATCTCGGCGTGCACGTCGGCCATCATCTGGCGCGGGAACAGCTTGGGATCGGGGATGCCGCCGGCGAAGGAAATGATGTCCGGCTGGTCGAGCAGCTTCAGCAGCTCACGGATTTCGGACGCCTTGGCCCGGCGGCCATAGGGGGAAAAGCGCTCAGCCCAATCGATCACCGCTGTCATCCTCGTCAAAAAGCCTGCCCGCACGGGAAGGCGATTGTAATCGAGCCTTCATGCAAGCGGGCGTCAAAAAACGCGCCGACGAAAAAATATGCCGTGGCGACCGCATCCACGGGTAACAAACCGTACGGCGCCTCAGGGAAAAAGGCAAGTGTTACTGACCTAAATAAAATCGGCGCAAAGGGCATGGCGGCCATGAAAAACGCCCCGGAGCGCGGGGCTCCGGGGCGTTCCCTCGGGTGGCGGTAAGCGGCTACTCGCTCTTGTAATTCGGCGCTTCCTTGGTGATCGAGATGTCGTGCACGTGGCTCTCGCGCAGGCCGGCGCTGGTGATGCGGCGGAACACGCAGCGGGTCTGCATCTCGCCGATGGTGCGGTTGCCGGTATAGCCCATGCCGGCGCGCAGGCCGCCCACCAACTGGTGGATGACGTTGCCGGCGGGACCCTTGTAGGGGACGCGGCCTTCCACGCCTTCCGGCACCAGCTTCAGGCTGTCGGCCACGTCGGCCTGGAAGTAGCGGTCGGCCGAGCCGCGCGCCATGGCGCCGATGGAGCCCATGCCGCGATAGGACTTGTACGAGCGGCCCTGGTACAGGAACACCTCGCCGGGGCTTTCCTCGGTGCCGGCCAGCAGCGAGCCGACCATGACGCAATCGGCACCGGCGGCGATGGCCTTGGCCAGGTCGCCCGAGTACTTGATGCCGCCATCGGCGATCAGGCAGATGCCGGCCTTGCGGGTGACTTCCGCCACTTCCATAACGGCCGACAGCTGCGGCACGCCGACGCCCGCCACCATGCGGGTGGTGCAGATGGTGCCGGGGCCGATGCCCACCTTGACCGCGTCGGCGCCGGCATCGGCCAGGGCCTGGGCGGCGTGCGCGGTGGCGATGTTGCCGCCCACCACCTGGGCCTCGGGGGCCAGGCGCTTGATGGTGCGCACCGCCTCGATGACGCCCTTGGAATGGCCGTGGGCGGTGTCGACCACGATCAGGTCGACCTCGGCCTCAAGCAGGGCCTCGGCGCGCTTGATGCCGTCAGGTCCCACACCGGTGGCGGCAGCCACCCGCAGGCGGCCCTGGGTGTCCTTGCAGGCGTTGGGATGGGCCTTGGCCTTCTCGATGTCCTTCACCGTGACCAGGCCGGTGCAGCGGTATTCGGCATCCACCACCAGCAGCTTTTCGATCCGGTGCTGGTGCAGCAGGCGCTTGGCCTCTTCCTTTTCGACGCCTTCGCGCACGGTGACCAGGCGGTCCTTGGTCATCAGCTCGGCCACCGGCTGGTGCACATCCGAGGCGAAGCGGACATCGCGGTTGGTCAGGATGCCCACCAGCTTGCGGGTGCCGCGCTCGACCACGGGGATGCCCGAGATCTTGAAGTCGGCCATCAGCCGCAGCGCCTCGGCCAGCGGCTGGTCCGGGTGGATGGTCACCGGATTGACCACCATGCCGGATTCGAACTTCTTGACCGCGCGCACTTCTGATGCCTGCGCCGCGATTTCCAGATTCTTGTGAATGACGCCGATGCCGCCCGCCTGGGCCAGGGCGATGGCCAGCCGCGCCTCGGTGACCGTGTCCATGGCGGCGGACACCAGCGGGATACCGAGTTCGATCGAGCGGGTGATGCGAGTGCGGGTGTCGACTTGCGTCGGCAACACGTCCGATTCCGCCGGGACCAGCAGAACGTCGTCGAACGTGAGGGCTTCCTTGATTTCCATGCCACCTCCGGGGAGTAGTGGCGCGCCATCATACACAATATGGCCCGCCTCTCAAGCACGCCATGGCAGCATTGTGGGTTTGGATATGGTATGGTGGGTATGCTGGTGGGAAATGCCGGGGGAGGACGCCCCTTCGCCGCCTCGCGGACACCCATCTATGCATTAAAGAGTGCAGGCCGATAACGGGAGGAAGCAATGCGGACCTCCGAGACCTGGGTGTGCCTGGCCGACGGCAGCCATGCACAATTTTATCATTGCGACGCGCCATCCTATACGCTGGAGCCGGTCATGGGCTTCGGTCTGCCCAGCAATGGGTCGACCTTCGCCCATCGCTTGGCCCGCCAGCTGGACCGCGCCGCCCGCGACAGCCTGTTCGCCACCCTTGTGCTGGTGGGGCCGCAGGCGGTGGTGCAGGCGGTGGAAAACAGCATGCAGCCCGACACGCGCTCGCGCGTGGTGCGGGAATTCGACCGCAACCTGTGCGGCCGCTCGCCGCGCGAGGTGGAAACCCATCTGTGCGGGATGCTGCGGCATTGAAAGACCCTCGCCCGCTTGCGGGAGAGGGAGGGGCCCATCGAAGATGGGAGGGTGAGGGAGCCGCAAGGAATCCCCGGCTCCCTCACCCGCCTTCGCTTCGCTCAGGCACCCTCTCCCGTGGGACGGGAGAGGGAAACCCGGTTATTCCTCGCCGTCAGCCTGCGGCAACCCCTTGAACCCCGTCGCCACCACATAGGTCTCGGCCGATTCCTTGCGGCTGGCCGGCGGCTTGGCGTGGCGGACGGTGGTGAAGTTTGCCTTCAGCATGTCGAGCAGGGTCTTCTCGGTGCCGCCCTGGAACACCTTGGCGACAAAGGTGCCGCCGGGGGCCAGCACCTCGATGGCGAAGTGCAGCGCCACCTCGACCAGGCCGATGATGCGCAGGTGGTCGGTGGGCGGGTGGCCGGTGGTGGGGGCAGCCATGTCCGAGATCACCACGTCGGCCAGTCCGTCCAGCGCCTCCTTCAGGCGGTCGGGCGAATCGTCGGCCAGGAAGTCGCCCTGCATGCAGATGGCGCCGGGCACCGGGTCGTATTCCAGGATGTCCATGCCCACGACCTTGCCCTTGGGGCCAACGCGGTCCACTGCGATCTGGGTCCAGCCGCCGGGGGCGGCGCCAAGATCGACCACGCGCAGGCCCTTCTTGAGGAAATGGAATTTGTCGTCCAGCTCGATCAGCTTGAAGGCGGCGCGCGAGCGGTAACCCAGCTTGCGGGCCTCGTGCACATAGGGATCGTTGAGCTGGCGCTGCAGCCAGCGGGTCGAGGAGGGCTTGCGCTTCTTGGCGGTCTTGACCGCCTCGAACATCATGCGCGAGCCGGAGCCGCGGCCGCTGCTCGACTTGGTGGGGGATTTGCTCATCTTAGACCACTCCTGCCAGCGGGCGCCGGGCGTCCTCGGCCATCATGGCCAGCAGCAGGCCCTCGCGCACGCCGCGATCGGCGACGCGTAAGCACGACAGCGGCCACAGCCGGCACATGGCCTCCAGGATGGCGCAGCCGGCCAGCACCAGATCGGCGCGCTCAGGGCCAATGCAGGGGTGGCGGGCGCGCTCGGCGGCGCTCATGGCGGCCAGGCGCGCGGTGACGCCGGCAATATGCTCGAAATCCAGGTCGACGCCATCGACCACGTTGCGTTCGTAACGCTCCAAGTCTAGGTGCAGGGCCGCCAAGGTGGTGACCGTGCCGGAGGTGCCCAGCATCTGCACGCTGCCATCGTCCAGGCGCTCGGCGATGGCGTGGCGCGCCTCGAACGGGGAGAGCCGCAGGGTGATGTCGGCCACCGCCTCGGCATAGCCGTGCGCGGTGTTCAACCGTTCGCCCAATTGCTCGGCCAGGGTGACCACGCCCACCGGCAGGGACTGCACGCCTTCCACCTGCTGGCTGTCGCCATCATTGCGGACCCAGATCAGTTCGGTGGAGCCGCCGCCGATGTCGAACACCAGGGCCCACGGCACCTCGGGCTCCATCAGCGAGGCGCAGCCGGCCAGGGCCAGCCCGGCTTCCTCGTGGGCCGAGATGATGTCCAGCTCAAGGCCGGTCTCATCGGCGACGCGGGCGGCGAATTCGGCATGGTTGGCGGCGCGGCGGCACGCCTCGGTGGCCACCAGGCGGGCGCGCGAGACACGGTTGCGCGCCATCTTGTCGGCACAGGCCTTCAGCGCCGCCACGGTCCGGCCCATGGCCTCCTCGGACAGCGTGCCGGTGGCGGCCACCCCTTCGCCCAGGCGGGTAATGCGCGAGAAGGCGTCGACGACGCGAAACCCGCGCGCTTGCGGACGCGCCACCAGCATGCGGCAGTTGTTGGTGCCGAGATCCAGGGCAGCGTAGACAGGGTCGGAAGCGGTGGAGGAGGTGCTGAAGAAACTCAAATGCCATCTCGTTCGGATGCCGTGCCGGGGCGGGTCGGCGCCCGCCGATGTTACCCGCCGCCGCAGCCACCCCCAAGGAAAATGTCAATCCGCGCCGGGCACGCCGCCCCCATGCGCGAAACCGAAATTTTTTCCCTTCACAAGCGTGAATTCCTTGTGATAGAAGGTGCGCCTCTCGCGACGGCCCGGCCAATAAGGCCCGCCGCCGCACCGGCCGGCAAAGCCGCCTGCTGGGGGATCGTCTAACGGTAGGACAGCGGACTCTGACTCCGCCAGTCTAGGTTCGAATCCTAGTCCCCCAGCCAACACTTTTCTCCAAGAAAATCAATGGCTTATGTCGGTTTTGGCTTTAGGTGAGATTTCGCGTCTTTAGCTGAGACGGCGCTGGCTTTGCGTGGGACGGATCGGATGCGCGCGCCGCCATTTAAGTAAATAAAATCAATAAACTAAGCGTTTTTCCCCTTGTCGCGCTCGCTCGATGAGACTTGCAGCGGTGCGGGTGGCGAAACTCGGATCCATCTCAAATACTCCTAGCAATCCGTCGGATCAGATCCTTGGGGATGCGACGCCGCCGGTCGGCATAGGCCGTCATCGCGGCGATGCCTTCCTTGGTCGCGCGCTTAAGCAGATGGTCGAGGTCCGGTGGTTCGATCAAGGTCACCCGCCGGCCGGGAGATGTGGCAGCTTCGGCGAGCCTGCCGGCGTCGCTGGCCGCCACCTGGATATCCTTGCCTGCCTGCACGATGACGACGGGGCAGGAACTCCTTTTCGCCAACTCGGCGGGATCGATGTCGAGGATGCTCTTGTAGAGGCGCCACTTGCGCTTGAACGGTTGCAGGCGGCCATCGATGGCGTCGTTCCAAGGCTGGTCCGTTTCCAGCGCGGCAAGAAAGGTCTTCCGGAGAGCGGTCATCTCCTCCTCCGACTTCCCCGAGAGGCCCAGATTGGCCATTAGCCACGCGTGCTGGGCCTCTGTCACGGCACGTAGGGAACGGCCCGGCGCGTTCAAAAGAACGACGGCAGCCAGGTCCGGACGCCTCGTCGCGATGTCGAGCGCGACCATCCCACCAAGGCTGTGGCCAATGAGGATCTTAGCCAGTCCGGCCGCCCAAGCCTGATTGTTCAGCCAGTCCAGCCAGCGCTCTGCATCCTGCCCCAGGGTCGTGAAGTCCAGAAGCTCCTCAGCCTCCTCCAGGGTCGCGGCCCGACGGTCGAACTTTTCGTAGCGAACCGAGGCGATCCCGTAGCGGGCCAGGTCGTCGAGCAACTGGTGATAGCCAAGGTCAATCCGGCCGGCAAAGCCATGCCGTGAATAGGCGCCGGTTCCGCCGATGAAGACCGCGGCGGCTCTCGGCTTGATTGGCGTGCCAGGAGTAACGCTAGTGGCCTCGACCTCTTTGTCCGGTGTCGCCAGGACGTGATCTTCCAACAGAAGATCGGCTGGCGGCACGTACGTTGGCCGGGACGTCACCCAATTGCGTGTCCACTTGGGCAGGGGGCGGCGGCTGCGGACGACCTTGAACTCCTTGACCTTGTAGGTGACCTCGCTGATCGCTCCGTCATCGGCGAGTTCGATCGTCTCCCCCATGCTGCTGACTAGCCGCCCGTCCTTGAGTTCGAGCGAATAGGGGACCAACGCGCCGGTTTCCGGCAACAAGGCGCGAAAGGTCCCAGGCCGGTTTCCCAGGAAATGCTTCAATTGAAGGGCTGTCAGGGGGGCCATGTTTGCTTCAATAACGAGATCAGTCCGGCCCTGGAGCGGGGCTTCACGGTCTTTCACGTGAAGGGTCTCGCCATCGATCTCGAATTCCTTTGTTCCGCCGAAAGAGTCCTCCATTCGGCCGCACACCAGCCCTCCCGTGGACGTGAAGCGGTAGGAGGAACGCTTCTTAAAGGCCGGCATGCCGATGGCGTCGACCCGTTCCATACGCTGGTAGCAATCGATTTTGACGGTGCCATCTGGACATTGGCGCATTGCTGCCCAGGAGGTTCCGCAGCACTTGCCGTTGAAGAACAGGTCGTAGGCCAGCTTCATCAGGTAAGGTTCCTCGTGCCCTCATTGGCCGATGCGATTTGACTGTCCACGATCTTCCTCGCCTCAGCAAGAGCAGGCAGCAAGACATCTTTAGCTTGTTGAAGTGCGGCGATTGCCGCCGGATTGGTGACGATGGTTCGGCAGAGTTCACAGACGGACCCATGGCAACGATCGCCTATGGTCCCAGGTGCGATTTGCTCGATGACGCCCTTGAGGAAATATGGGCCGAGATACCCAATGGCCGTGAGCACGCCGTCGTGGTTGGCCTGCTCGATCAGTTGCCAGGCGTCCGTCGCCTTAGCGTCGCCGAGGTCGAGGATTGGATTGCCGTCCAGTTCGAACCCACAGCAGGAAAGCAGGTGTCCACGTGGGGAGAGTGCCGCATCTCGAATGACATGTGGGCAGCGGCCGCGCAGGTTCTCTTGTTTCGCCGCAGGTACGAAAGTGGTGGCGGCAAGCTCTTCGCCGGCGCGCTCCAGGCGCTGCACGGGAGTCTGGGAGATTGCGTAATATGTGCCGGGTTCGAGGTCGAATTCCACCATTTGGCCCCGGTAGTCGACCCAAGTGCGCACAGGGGTGTCACCGAGCATTTCGACCAGATAACCCGGATTAATCAGGCTTTCCGGCCCATTGCCGTTCGCGATAACCACGGACTTGAAGCCAAGTCCCCGGGCACTCTTCCAGACATTGGCGACGTTTTGAAAGGGAACGTAGGGGAGGTGGTAATCGTCTGCGCTAATATTGACCTCGCGCAGGCCCGCCGACCGAAGCTCGCGGAGCACCTCCACGGTGCGCACCGCATCCTTCGCCCAGTAGGCATTGGAAACCATGCGGGTGGCAATGCCCTGGTCTTCGCAATAGCGAATGGCCCGATAGAGGGTCTTCCGGCTTCCCATCGGCTCGCCGCCTGCAAAGACCACGACCGCCAACTCAGTATGCTCCAGAACGCTGTCGAGCACATTCTTGATGGTCTCAAACGCCAGCCGGTCGTTACGCTGCGGGCCCGCGTTCATGCAGCAGTGCCCGCATTCAGCGTTACACCAATTGGTCATTAGAATGTTCAAAGTGACGGGCCTAAGCATGACTAGTCCTCAGCGATTAGTGCCGGCTCCGCTGCCATGCTTTCGCGCTCGTCAGTCGGAGCCGGCAAGCCTTCACATTTCCGATTGGGGGCCCCTGGAGGCGACCACGACTGGCGTGAAGGCCACCACGGCGGCATGCACCGCGACCGCCGCGTCGGCCACCGATACCGTTGTCGTGAATGGGCCTTGCATCGAAGGGTCCTGACCGCCCCAAATGTTAGCGTTTTGTTCCCGCCAGGAGCGGCTGTTAAGGTGAGCGTTGATTGCCCGTTCGGTCTCGCCTCCTGGCCGCATGAAACCATCCACTTTCAGCCGGTTGGCCTGCTGGAAACGGCGGATGCCGTCGAACATCTGGTCGTCGGTCCAGTCGTCGATTCCTCGGTGGGCGGGGATGGCGTAATAGCCAAGCTGGTTGAGTGCCCGCTTGGTGTCCATGATATCGTCCGGGTCCGCCCGGTAGTTTGTCCCCAAAGGGACCCTCAGACTGAACGCTGCCATGATCGGATTCCTCTTACTTGGATTAGAGTTCGGCTGTAAGCGCCGCAATGGCTTGTCATATATGGGCATATGTTCCTAAAAATAGCAAGAACAAACAGGAAACTGCGCAGGTCGTTGCCCTCGTTGAAAGCTACCCCTTGTAGGCAATCCCACATGCTCCTGCCGGTTTTGGGGATGGGTTTGGGATAATGGGGTAGAGGGAGCATCGAGCGAGGCACGTCGTGCGAGCGGAGGAGCTTTGGCCAGGGCGTCCACGGATACTGCCTGACGAATCGCTCTCATCCTGGTTTGCCCGGACAAGTGCCGCAAACGGGCTGAGGCCGGCGGAACTCCATCACATCCTTCAGCCTGGTGGCGACCGCAATCCTCGTGACCTCGATCGGTACGCCGACATCCATCTGCTTCACCGGTTGGCCGACTGCACTGGCCGGGACGCTGAAGCTTTGGCCCAAGCGATGTTCCACCGCTGGGTGGGGGCAGTGTTCGACCATGACGATGGCCTTGCCAAGCTCCCCTGGCTTCCGCCAGCCGGCCGGCAAGGCGGGAAGCGGTGCTTCGGGCAACAACTATGTCCCTGGTGTTTGAAGGCAGACGCCGAGCCCTATATTAGGCTGAACTGGCGCCTTTCATTCGTGACCACCTGTCCGATCCATCAACGTCTCCTGTTGGATCGGTGTCCCCACTGCAACGAGCCCTTCCACATCCTGCGGATGGACAATGTGCGCGAGATGCGTTGTGCGTCCTGCGCCACGGATCTCCGGCGTGTAACCGCAGATGAGCCGCCGGTCGATGCCACTCCGGTTCAGCGCGACCTGCTGAGGCTGATCGACAACGGATGGGAGAACCTGGGTGCCTATGGCCCCGTCTACTCGTTCGCTGTCCTGGAAATCTTGGCGCTTATCACCCGTTTTCTTGCCGGAGGATCGCATGCCCATGCTCTTAGGGCGTGGGTAGCTGGTCAGGCACCTGGGCTGTCTGTCCCGCCGGAAACAATGCCTCGGGCTCGGGAGGGGGCACTGCTGACGCCTCGCGCGCGGAGCGTGCTGGTTTCCATGGCGCACTGGATGATGGGTGAGTGGCCCAATCGCTTTGTCGCCGCTGCTCGCGCCGCCGGGATGACCAGCACCGATCTGTGGAAGCGGCCGGCAGGAAGCTATCCCTTCGCCTATGCTGATGTTGTCGAGTGGCACCTCAAGGAGCCGTTCAAGGGTGGCAACCGCGATGAGGTGGCGGTGGCCAAATCCATCCTGGTTTGTCAGGGGCGGAAGGCGACGCACCGGAACCTAGTCGAACTCTGCGGAATTAAGCTCGGGGCCATGAGCGCATTGGCCGACCCAGCCGACGATGAAAATGCCGGCTGGGGCCAGGGGCGCTACTGGAAGCTCGATGGCGTTTCACCTGAGGTGAAGGAGGCTGCGCGCCGAGCGGCTCATCGAGCTGGCGAAGGTGTTGGCCCATGGCTGGACGCCCTATTGCGGCGAGAATTAGGCATACCTGCCCGCAAAACACCTTCAGCGCGCCAAAGTCCCGACACATTCGCGGATGACGGTATTGGCGGTTGTGCAGATTAAGGGGGATGCACTCCATGCCAGTGCGCCGGATTGGTCTTTGTTATCGCAGTGTCAGCGGCAGGGTGCCCATGGGCGCTGGCCGGCGGACTGTGGCGGTAGAATCCACGCTGGAGCGGGACTTCGCCCTGCTACAGCGCTTCGACCCCGAGGTGGCGCATATCGAGGAGCAACCGGTGCGGGTCGAATACCGGGATGCCGG
>DATJKV010000408.1:0-2543 GCA_035491155.1 Magnetospirillum sp.
GCTCCTTGCCGGTGACGCCCTCTTGCGTCGCCTGCGAGGCCCGATCGATGCCCTGTCCGGCGGCGGAGATGTCCTGTCCGGCGCCCGAGACGGTGTTGCAGCCGGACACCGCCAGCACCATCAGCAATAGCGTTAGGAACACCGCCGCCAGGGGCGAGGGCAGGGCGCGGGCCAGGAAGGGCGCTTTGGAGAGCATGGGGCCACCTCGTGTTCGGCTTTGCCTGGAAGGTGGGGTGGCGGTCCGGAGGCATCAACAGAGCAGCAGATGGGCGTATGGGGTAGAAAAAGTCCAAAGCCCAAGAGGTCCCAAAAAGAACATGGCACGCCCCTCTCCCGCCCTCAGCGGGAGAGGGGCGTGGGTATTTCAGCCCACCACGGCGACGGCGTCGGCGTGGTTGCCCCACTCGGCCCAAGAGCCGTCATAGACCGAGACGTCGTTGTGACCCAACAGGTGCAGCGCCAGGGCCACGGTGCAGGCGGTGATGCCCGAACCGCAGGAACAGATCACCGGCTTGGAGAAATCCACGCCGGCGGCGTCGAACCGGGCCTTCAGTTGGGCGGCCGGCTTCATGGTCTTGGTGGTTTCGTCGATCAGGTCGCCGAAGGGCACGTTGAGCGCGCCCGGCATGTGGCCCACGTGCTTGACCGGCCACGGCTCGGGGGCGGTGCCGTTGAAGCGGCCGGCGGCACGGGCGTCGACCACCTGCTCGCGCTTGCTGTCGATATTGGCCTTCACTTCGGCGAAGTTCCGCACCAGGGTGGCGTTCACCTGGGGCAGGAAGTGGCGGTCGCGCGGCATGGGCGGCAGGTCCTCGGTGGGGCGGTGCTCCGCCATCCACTTGGTCAGGCCGCCATCCAGCACCGCCACGTCGCGGTGGCCGAACACCCGGAACATCCACCACACCCGCGCGGCGCCCAGCCCGTTGGTGTCATACACCACCACCTTGTTGCCATTACCCAGGCCCAGCTTGCGCACCCGACTGGCGAACTTCTCGGGCGGCGGCAGCATGTGCGGCAACGGATTGGACGAATCCTTGATTTCATCCACGTCGAAATAGACGGCGCCGGGGATGTGGGAGTTCTCGTATTCCTCGCGGGCGTTACGGCCGGCCGAGGGCATGAAATAGGTGGCATCCACCACGCGCACGTCGGGGGCGGACAGGTGGGCGGCCAGCCACTCGGTGGAGACCAGGGCTTCCGGATTGGGATAGGACATACTTCCCCCGCTGGATTTTCTGGGTATGCCGCCTACACCAGCCACTCGGGGACGGGAAGTTTCCGCTCGCGCAGGAAGGCCGGGTTGAACAGCTTGCTTTGATAGCGGGTACCATAATCAGCCAATACTGTCACCACCGTATGGCCGGGCCCCAACTTCCGCGCAATCTTCATAGCCGCAACGATATTGATGCCCGACGAACCGCCCAGGACCAGCCCCTCCTTCTTGACCAGATCGAAGATCAGGGGCAGGGCTTCGTCGTCGGTGACGCGCACCTGGTCGTCGATGGGGGCGCCCACTAGGTTCTTGGTGATGCGGCCCTGGCCGATGCCCTCGGTGATGGAGGTGCCTTCGGCCTTCAGTTCGCCGTTGGCGTAGTAACTATAGAGCGCCGAGCCCATGGGATCGGCCAGCACGATCTTGACGTTGGGATTGTGCTCCTTCAGCGCCATGCCGGTGCCGGCCAGCGTGCCGCCGGTGCCCACGGCACAGGTGAAGGCGTCCACCTTGCCGCCGGTCTGGCGCCAGATCTCCTGGCCGGTGGTGCGGTAATGGCCCAGGCGGTTGGCCACGTTGTCGAACTGGTTGGCCCACAAGACGCCGTTGGGCTCGGTCTTGGCCAGCTCGCCCGCCAGGGTCTCGGAATAGCGCACGTAATTGCCCGGATCGGAATAGGGCACGGCGGGAACCAGGCGCAGGTCGGCGCCGATCAGGCGCAGCATGTCCTTCTTTTCCTGGCTCTGGGTCTCGGGCATGACGATGACGCTGCGATAGCCCAGCGCGTTGCCCACCAGGGTGAGGCCGATGCCGGTATTGCCGGCGGTGCCTTCGACGATGACGCCGCCCGGCTTCAGCAGGCCTTTCTCTTCGGCATCCTGGATGATGGCCAGCGCCGCGCGGTCCTTCACCGACCCGCCGGGGTTGAGGAACTCGGCCTTGCCCAGGATGGTGCAGCCGGTCAGCTCGGACGGGCCCTGCAGCTTGATCAGCGGAGTGCGGCCGATGGTGTCGAGGAAGCCGTCGCGAACGTCGGTCATTGGTGGTGTTCTTTCATGAATAAACTACACTTGAGACAAACGTATCACCGTGCAGCGCTCATAATCAAGCATCATAAAATGTACAATTCGGAGGTGGAAAAGGCCCTCTCCGGTGGGAGAGGGCCCGTCGGTGGAGGCTAGATGCCCCAGCGCTTCTTCAAGGTTTCCCGTTCCAGCATCAGCCACTGCGTGGCGATTACCGCCATGGAATTGTTGATGCGGCCGTCCTTGACCATCTGGTAGGCCTCGGCCACCGGCACGGTGAAGACGCGGATGTCCTAGCCCTCGTG
>DATJKV010000409.1:0-7297 GCA_035491155.1 Magnetospirillum sp.
GCTACGTCGTCAGGGAGCACCTGAATTCGCTGGTGGAGTCCATCCGCACCACGCTCCGCAAGGAGAAGGTCAAGTACGCCGACCTGGGCCTGCTGGGTAAGGACGGCGTCAAGGTGCGCCTGCTGGAATCCGCCGATTTCGAGCGCATGCGCACCGAGCTGAAGCGCCTCGACCCCGGCGCGACCTTCGACATGGCGGCCGACGGCACCGTCAGCTACCGCTATGACGAGCAGGCGCTGCGTGGACGCATCAACCAGGCCGTCGACCAGTCGCTGGAAATCGTGCGCCGCCGCATCGACGAGATGGGCACCCGCGAGCCGTCGATCCAGCGCCAGGGCTCCGACCGCATCGTCGTGCAGCTGCCCGGCGTCAAGGAACCCGACCGCATCAAGGCCCTGTTGGGCAAGACCGCCAAGCTGACCTTCCACATGGTGGACGACAGCACCAGCCCCGAGGACGCCCGCGCTGGCCGCCTGCCGCCGGGTTCGGTGCTGCTGCCCTCCACCGAGAGCGACCGTGGCCTGCCGTCCGCCTATGTGGTCAGGAAGCGTGTGGAGGTGGGCGGCGACATGCTGACCGACGCCCAGGCCACCTTCCAGGACGGCCGCCCGGTGGTGTCGTTCAAGTTCAGTGCCGCCGGCGGCAAGAAGTTCGGCGAAGCCACCAGGGAGAACGTCGGCAAGGCCCTGGCCATCGTGCTGGACGACAAGGTCATCTCGGCGCCGCGCATCAACGAGCCCATCATGGGCGGCGCCGGCATCATCTCGGGCGGCTTCTCGGTGAGCCAGGCCAAGGACCTGTCCCTGCTGCTGCGGGCCGGCGCGCTGCCGGCTCCGCTGAACGTGCTGGAGGAGCGCACCGTCGGTCCCGACCTGGGCGCCGATTCCATCCGGGCGGGCGCCATCGCCTCGGGTCTCGGCCTCGCCTTGGTTGTCGTCTTCATGGTGGTGATCTACGGTGTGCTGGGCCTGTTGGCCAATGTGGCGCTGGTGCTGAACCTGGTGTTCCTGATGGCGCTGCTGTCCATTATGAGCGCCACCCTGACCCTGCCGGGCATCGCCGGTATCGTGCTCACCATGGGTATGGCGGTGGATGCCAACGTGCTGATCTACGAGCGCATCCGCGAGGAATATCACGGCGGGCGCACGTTGCTGTCGGCGGTGAACGCCGGCTTCGACCGCGCCTTCGCCACCATCCTGGACGCCAACCTGACCCACCTGATCGCGGCGTTACTGCTGTACGCGTTCGGCACCGGTCCCATCCGCGGCTTCGCCGTGACCCTGGGCATCGGCATCGCCACTTCGCTGTTCACCGCTACCACGATCACCCGCTTGATGGTCGCGCTTTGGATCTCCTGGCGCCGCCCCAAGGCGTTGCCGCTGTAAGGAGGCCCCCGCGATGAATTTCTATTCCCGCTGGATCGCGAAGAAGAAGCCGAACTACGACTTCATCAAGTATCGCATCTTCGCCTTCGCCCTCACCGGCTTCTTGATCCTGGGCTCCATCGCCTCCATGGCGATCAAGGGCTTCAATTACGGCATCGACTTCGCCGGCGGCATCATGGTCGAGGTGCACACCGCCGAGAAGGCGGACCTGGGCAAGATGCGCGGCGCGCTGGAGCATCTGGCGCTCGGTGAGGTGTCGTTGCAGGAATTCGGCACCACCGGCCAGGACGTGATGATCCGCGTCCAGCGCCAGGCGGGTGACGAGAAGGCGCAGATGTCGGCGCTGGGCCAAGTCAAGGATGCGCTCGGCTCCGGCTACGACTACCGCCGCGTCGAGATCGTCGGTCCCAAGGTGGGCGACGAGCTGAAGCGCGACGGCGCCCTGGCGGTTGCCCTGGCCGTGCTGGCCATCGCCGCCTATGTGTGGTTCCGCTTCGAGTGGCAATTCGGCGTCGGTGCCCTGATCGCCATCTTCCACGACGTCATCACCACCTTCGGCCTGATCTCCATCACCGGCATGGAGTTCAACCTGACCAGCGTGGCGGCGATCCTTACCATCGCCGGCTATTCCATCAACGACACCGTGGTGGAATACGACCGCGTGCGCGAGAATCTGCGCAAGTACAAGACCATGCCCTTGTACGACGTGCTGAACCTGTCGGTGAACGAGACGCTGGCCCGCACCATCCTGACCGTGGCCACCGTGTTCCTGACCGTGGTGGCGTTGCTGATCTTCGGCGGCGACGTGCTGCGCGAGTTCTCCATCGCCATGCTGTGGGGCTTGGTGATCGGCACCTATTCGTCGGTCTACGTGGCCATGCCGATCCTGATCTACTTCAACCTTCGTACCGGCAAGGGCAAGGAAGAAGGGGGCGAGCCGGAAGCGGCGCAGCCCTGAGTTAAAATTTTGGAGGTGGGGGCTTCGGCCCCCACATGGCGTTCATGGATGTCACACCCGTCGTCGGTTCCGATCGCCAGCTGATCAGCGGCTATGGCGATATGGGTTTCACTATCACCGGCATTCGCCACGAAGGCTCGGTGCTGGTGCTGCCCACCCGCACCCTGCCGTGGGCGGTCGCCTCGGTGGCCGACATCACCTTGGAAAATCTGGCTCCGCTGTTGGAGGCCGAGCCGCGCCCGACCGTGCTGATGCTGGGCTGTGGCAAGAGCACGACCATGCCGTCCCGCGAGGTCAAGGCGGCGTTGCGCGCCGCCGGCATCGTCGTGGAGCCCATGGACACCGGCGCCGCGTGCCGCACCTACAACGTCCTGCTGACCGAGGGCAGGGACGTGGCGGCGGCGCTGATCGCGGTGTGATCCTCTAACGATCCACGATTGCTGGCGCCACAGACAGGCGTCATGCGCGGGCTTGACCCGCGCATCCACGTGGATCGGCCTTTAGGCATCACCGCGGCGGAGTTTGCGCGGCATCATGCCGACGAGTTGCCGCAAACCGGGAATTGACTTGGCGAAGGCACTGAGGGCGTGGCGCGCATAGGTGCGTCTGGCATAGGACTTGGTGTCGACCCAACAGAACTGCAGGCTCATCCGCGGCCCCTTCTGCGGAAGGAAACCGTGGTAGGAGTTTTCGGTCACTTTAAACAACAGCATCTTGCCGAAGAGCGGCGGAAATTCGAACGCGGCGTCGTCACGCGAGTTACTGCGCAGCACCCTCAGCCGCCCTCGTTCATAGGGCCACTCCCGACTGAATCCGAGGATTACCGTGAAGAGTTTGTGCTTCGAATCAGGATGGGCGTAACCTTCGTTGTAATGACCGCTCGTCCTGCCCATCATCACGATCGTCGGGTGACCATTACTCAGATCGACACCGAATTTCTTTTCGACAATACGCCGGAAGCGGGGATTCAACAGGTCGTCCAAGACGTCCTGGAATTTGCTGCCGAACTTCAGATTGGGAATGCCATAGGTGCCGCGATGTGGAATCGACGGGGCGTCGGCGAGAACTTCGTCCTTATGGGACAGAGGCAAAGCCTGGTCGACGAAGGCGTAATCGTAAGGGTCATGGCGCAATTCCGCGGCTACGACCGCCGCTTCATCAAGGACCTTGAACGGGGGATCATAGCTTTGCATGGATGACGCCCTTTCGATCGAGCTTGCTACTTTGCCATAAATCAACCGCGGCGATCTTACTGTTGGCGATGGTCACGAACCAGTATGGCCCATGGAATATATTTTAATTCATAAATTGACGTCATGTTTTGTATACGGATCATGGCTTGTCCATTTGGCTGTGACTTAAGGCAGGTGCCAGGCGCCCGGCGGATATTCTGCGAGAGGAGGGAGGCCATGGTGGCACGGCCAACATAGGCCCCCCGCCTTCGCAGGGATGACGTGTTGGGGAGGGTGGAGCCGAGTTTTTCCGCACCCTGTTAAAAGCGGATTTTGCGGAGCCGTGTGGATGGCCGTGACGAGCATGGCCATGACGAGTTCGAGGCTACCAACACCTCCGGTCATGACCCCCAAACGAAAAAGGGCCCCGCAAGGGGCCCTTTCCGTTTCGTCCGGCAAGCTTGAGCTTACTGGGCGATGACGCTGACGGAGCGGCGGTTCTTGGCCCAGGCGGCTTCGTTCGAGCCGTTGGCCTCGGGGCGCTCCTTGCCGTAGGTGGTGGTGGTCAGGCGGCTGGCCTGCACGCCCTGGGCCAGCAGGTACTCGCGCACCGACTGGGCACGGCGGTCGCCCAGCGCCAGGTTGTACTCGCGGGTGCCGCGCTCGTCGGCATGGCCTTCGACGCGGAGCGAGATGGTGGGGTAACGGCGCAGGAAGGCGGCCTGGCGGTCCAGCGTCTGCTTGGAATCGCCCGACAGCGAGACGCTGTCGGTGGCGAAGTAGACGCGGTCGCCCACGCTGGTCTGGAATTCACGCTGCAGCTGGGCCAGACGCTCGGCCTCGGTCAGCGCGCCGCCCACGGGGCCGCGCTGGGCTTGGGCACCCAGGTTGGAGCCCGAACCGGAGGCGCCACCGGTCTGCTGGGACTCGTCCGAGCAGGCCGAAACGGCCGCCAGTGCAGCCAGAGCGGTGAACGAAACGACGATGCGACGCATGGTTTTGTGTTCCCTTGTGGTCTTCTTTCGGCGCCAAAGGGGGCCGAAGTCCGGCACTGTGGCGGCAAAAGGTGGCAAAAATGTGGGGCAGCCCCTCGCTTTAGGGGGGGCTGCCCCTTTACCACGAAATCTGGGCTCAGCCCAGGTTCTTTTCGACGAATTCCCAATTGACCAGGTGGTCAAGGAACGCCTGGACGAAATCGGGGCGACGGTTCTGGTAGTCCAGGTAATAGGCATGCTCCCACACGTCGACGGTGAGCAGCGCCTTCTGGCCATGCGCCATGGGCAGGTCAGCATTGCCGGTCTTGGCGATCTTCAGCTTGCCGCCGTCCAGCACCAGCCAAGCCCAGCCGGAGCCGAACTGGGTTACCGCGGCGTTCTTGAACTCCTCGGCGAACTTCTCGTACGAGCCGAAATCGGCCTCGATCTTGGCCAGCACCTTACCGGTGGGCTTGCTGCCGCCGCCCTTCTTCATGCAGTTCCAGAAGAAGGTGTGGTTCCACACCTGCGCCGCGTTGTTGAACACGCCCTGCTTGGCCGGCAGATCCTTGGCGGCGACAAGGATGATGTCCTCCAGCGACTTGCTCGCCAGGTCGGTATCCTTGATCAAGTTGTTCAGGTTGGTGACGTAGGCGTTGTGGTGCTTGCCGTGGTGGAACTCCAGCGTCTTGGCCGAGATGTGGGGCTCCAGCGCGCTCTTGTCGTAGGGAAGCGGGGGAAGCTCAAAAGCCATGGCTGCGCCTCTTTTCGTGAATGCTAGTTTGGAAAAGGTCTAAACACGCCGCTCAAAATAGGTAGGGCAGGCGGCGTTGTGAAGTCCCAAAACACTATCACGCGAAGGAAAGATCGTCTCGCCCCACCGCCAGACGCGTGGCGGCCAGGCCGGAAGCAATGGCGGCCTCCATGGTACAAGGCCACGGCGAGGCCATCCAGTCACCCGCAAGCCATAGCCACGGAATGTTGGTGGCAGGTCCGGGGCGGCGACGCACCACCTCGGGGGTATGGACCAGGGTGGCACGCCGCTCCTTGATCACCCGCACCGGCGGTAGCCGTTCGGCGCGATGATTGAGGATGGGGGCGATCTCGCCCCACAGGGTGGCGGCGATCTCCTCGGCCGGTCGTTCCGCCAAGGTGTCGGCGGCCGAGACGGTGACCGAAGCCACGTCGTCGCGCAAGGACAGCCATTGGCCCGTCCCGCCCACAAGCCCTAGGAACGGCTGGCCGCCGGGCAGGGCGGCGGCGCGTTCCAGCCGGAAATGGGCGTTGACGATGGCGGCGCCCGGCAGCAGCGGCAGTTGGGGCAGCAACGCCGTGGCGATCCAGGCCGGCACCGCCAGCACCACCCGGTCGTCCTTGCCCACGGGAACCAGGCCGTCATCGAAGCGCAGGCCCTCGGGACCGATAGCGTGCAGGCGCCGGCCGAAGCGGATGTCGGCGCCGAAGGCGGCCAGCGTCGCCACCGCCGGCGCGGCGAACGCCGCCGACAATCCGCCCGGCGCCACATAGGGGCGCATGGACGCCTTGCCGCCCAGCAGCACCTCGCGCAGGACGCAGCCCAGCAGGCGGGCCGAGGCATGCTCGGGGGTGGTGTTGAGGATGGCCTCGCATAGGGGCCGCCACAGGCTGGCATAGGACCGCTTGCGCCCCAGCCGCCGCGCCACCGTCTGGTTCTCGGGCACCCAGGGCAGGCCGAGTGCCGCCGCCGTCTCCAGCAACCCACCGGCCGGCCGGCCGGGGGTGACCACCCAATGGCGGCGGCTGGCGAGGTCGAGGAAGGGGAAGCGGGCCTCGGTGCTTTCCAGCGCCTCCATGCCGCCGACGGCGGCGGCGAAGGACAAGGCGTGGCGGTTGGCCCCTAGCAGCAGGTGGGTGCCGTTGTCCACCACCCGGTCCAGCCGGGGGCAGCGGAACGAGCGGCAGCGGCCGCCGGCCTGGGGTGAGGCTTCATGCAGCGCCACCCGCCACCCTGCGCGGGCGGCGGCCACGGCGGCGGCCAGGCCGGCCAGGCCGGCCCCCACCACGTGCAGGGTTCCGCTCACGACCCCGCCGCCACCCGGAGCGCGATCCACAGCCGTGCCAGCCCGCCCAGACGCGGCGGGCGCTCGGGTGTGCGCCAGCGATCGTGGACAAGGCGGGTCAGCTGGCGCCGGTAGGTGGCCATCATCACCACCGCCGGGAACAGGCCCTTGCGCCCCAGCCGGGCCAGTTCCGCCTCGGCGGTGCGGTAATCCTCCTCGGCCAGTTCGGCCACCAGGGTGCAGGCGGCCGGCAAAGCGGGGTGGCTGACCACCGCCTGGGGCGTCCGTACCACGATGGCGGCCATGTTCAATGCCTCGGCCGGCAGGTAGAGCCGCCTCAGCCGGGCGTCCTCGGCCACATCGCGCAAAATGTTGGTGAGCTGCAGCGCCTCGCCCAGTGCCACCGCCAATCCCTCGGCCTCGGGGCGGCCGAAGATGCGCACCGCCAGCATGCCCACCGAGCCGGCCACCCGGCGGCAATACAGGCGCAGTTCGGCCAGGTTGGGAGGTGTCAATGGCCGGTTGACGTCGGATTCCATGCCATCGATCAGCGCCTCCAGTTCGGCGCGCGGCAGATCGTAGCGGCGGATGGCCGGGGCAAGGGCGGCGAGGGTGGGCTCAAGCGCCACACCGGTCTCGAACAGGGCGGCGACGGCGCCGCGCACCACCGCCAGACGGGCCAGCCGATGCTCGGCGCTGCCGCCGCCGTCGGCAACGTCGTCCAGCATGCGGCAATAGCCGTAAAGGGCGAACATGGCCTCGCGCCGGT
>DATJKV010000410.1:0-1765 GCA_035491155.1 Magnetospirillum sp.
CACCTCCCAGGCCGGGCAATGGGTGCCGATGCGGCATTCCTCCACCGTCCCCGGCCGCAGCACCACCAGCGCACCGGGCGGCGGCGGCGCGGCGCTGACCCGGCCGGCAAGCCCCGCCAGTTCCAGCGGGAAGCGCGCCCGCCCCAAGGTCTTGGGGTCGGTGTAGACCACCGGATCGACAGCTGCGCGGACGGTCTCGACCAGCAATTGCTCGGACAGCTGGGGATGGATGTTCTCAAGATACATCAGCCCCAGCGACGACAGCCCCAATCCCGCCGCCGCAATCATGGCCCACGGGTTGCGGCGGCCGAGCAGCCGTTCGCCGGCCACCGCCAAGGGGAAGCACAGCAGCAGGGCGGCGAGGATGTAGTAGCGCGGCACCAAATAGAGGATGGAGCCGGCGAGCGAGATGAACAGGAACCACATCAACGCCAGCGCCGATACCGCCCGCATCACCTGTCGCCGGCGCTCTTCGAAATCGGCGCGGAACGAGGCCCACAAGGCCGCCGGCACGGCCAGGGCGAACAGCAATCCGAACTTCTGCGACACCAGCACGATCAGCAGTGGATCGGCGTATTTGTTGACCGACAGCACGCCCTCGCCGTCGATCACCTTGCCCAATTGCCGGGTGGCGGCGATCTGGTGGTCACGGTCCACCACGTCGTGGTGGGCCGAGATGGTCTGGCGGTAGAGCGGATCGCCGGTGCGGACGGCGAAATAGGCCATCTGCGCACCCACCACCAGCGCCACCCCCAGCCCCGCCACCACATAGGCGCGCCGCGCCATGCCGGGGCTGAACAGAAACAAGAGGCCATAGAACAGAAGCAACACCACCGCCGTCTCGCGGGTCAGGAAGGCGAGGCCGGCCATAATCCCCGAGGCCACCAGCACCCAGGACCGCGCCCGCTCCAGCCGGGCCAGCAGGTATAGCCACAGCGAGGCGACGATGAAGAAGGCTTCGATCACGTCGCAATCGGCATAGGTGGCCTGGACCGGCAGGGCCGGCACCAGCACGCTGAGCAGGGTGGCCAGGGCGGCCGGCCGCCAGCCGAACCAGTGTCGGAGGAAGATATAGTCCAGCGCCAAGATTCCTGCATAGAACACGCTGCTGACCACGCCGATGGCGAAGGTGGACTTGCCCAGCAGCACGAACGAGGCGGCGATGGACAGCACTACGGGATAACGCAGCGCCCAATGCGAGGCGCCCAAGGCCGGGAAGTGCTCGATCCAATCCAATGCGGCTTCGGCATAGTACTTGTCGTCGCCGCCCTGGAAGCCGATCCACCGCCATGTCAGCATCAGGACGGCAAGCGCCGCCAGGGCCGCCAGGGTGGCCCGCTCGGACAGCGACCGCCGGCCGGCGCCGGTTGCCTGGTTCCCCTGCGTCATTAAGACTTCGGCCAAGTCCGCCTCCGCATCCAGCCCACCGGAACGCGGCACTATCGCGGGGCCCTACCGGCGCGGGCAATCGCACGGAAGTCCTGCCTCCTCCCCATCCATGCGCCAGGGTTGCCGGCCGGGCCCCGCCGCGCCCACTTGCAGGCGGGACCGTATCCGGGAGGGAAAAACCGATGAGGGCACGGGTGGCGGCCATGGGCCTGGCCATGTCCTTCCTGGCCGCCTGCGCCGTGCTGCAATGGGCGAGCGGGGCCTATGGCGTCGATCGCGGGCAGACCGCCGACGAAGCCGCGCATTTTGTGAATTCGCTGCTCATCATCGACTATGTGAGCTTATGGCCATGGACCAACCCCATGGCCTTCGCGAC
>DATJKV010000411.1:0-3030 GCA_035491155.1 Magnetospirillum sp.
CATCTTGGTCGCCACCGTGTTCTACCACGCGCTGGCCGCCTGGGCGGGCGCGCTGATCGCCGCGTGGGTGGGGCCTGATGTCATGCGCTGGGTGCTGGGACTGTCCTTCATCGCCATGGCGGCATGGATGCTGGTGCCCGACAAGATGGACGAAGATGACCAGCCCAAGTCCATGGCCGGTGCCGGCGCCTTCCTGACCACCGTGGTCGCCTTCTTCCTGCTGGAGATGGGTGACAAGACCCAGGTGGCGACGGTGGCCCTGTCGGCCCGCTTCCAGTCGGTGGCTTGGGTCACCGCGGGCACGACCTTGGGCATGATGGTGGCCGACGTGCCTGCCGTCTTCCTGGGAAAGATGGCGCTGACCAAGATTCCGCTGAAGGTGGTGCACACGGTATCGGCGGTGCTGTTCCTGCTGCTGGGCATCGCCGTGCTGGCGAATTTGGGGATCAGCCTGGAAGCGGCGGTGCTTTCAGCCCGGCCTTGAACGTCCGGTCGCGCTTGATGGCGGCCTCGCGCCGGAGCGCGTCGCCATGGGCCATCGGCCCCTCAACATGCGCCACCCGCCAGGGACCGCGCCCGCGCGTGAAGCGGGCGCCGGTGCCGGAATTGTGCTGGGCGAGTCGGGCGTCGACGTCCTTGGCGATGCCGGTATAGGCGATCTCGGCGCCGTTCAGCAGGACGTAGACGTAGTACATCAGTAATGCGGCGGCGGCTTGTCGTCCTGGGGCGAGCGATCCCAGCCCGCCTCCAGTTCACGCGTGCGCTCGATCAGGCGGCGCACCCGTTCGGTCAACAGATCGATGGTGCGGCCCTGCTCGGCGATGACCGAGGACAGATCCTCGGCCATGCGCTCGTGGTGGGCGATGCGGCTTTCCAACTCGGTCAGGCGTTGGGCGACCTGGTCGTCCATGGCCCCTCTTCCTTACTTGGCGGCGCTACGCGGAGCCGCCTTGGCCCCGTCCTTGCGGCCGCCCTGGTGAGCCGGGCGGTTGCCTTGCGAGTGGCCGCCATGGGGCTGGCCACCGGGACGACCGCCCCACTTGTTGCCGTTGTTGCCGAAACGCTTCGGCCCCTGCGGACGGCCGGCGGGAGCGGTGCTGACGGGGCGGCGCGGCTCCAGGCCCGGCACCACGTGCACCTCCATGGTGGACTTGGTGTAGCGCTCGATGCGGAACAGCGCCTCGCGGTCCACCCGGCCGGCGAAGGAAATGGCGACGCCCTCGGCGCCGGCACGGCCGGTGCGGCCGATGCGGTGCACGTAATCCTCGGGCTGGCGCGGCAGGTCGAAGTTGATGACGTGGGTGACGTCCTTGATGTCGATGCCGCGCGCCGCCACGTCGGTGGCCACCAGCAGGCGGATGCGGCCGGTGCGCAGCTGCTCGATGGTGCGGTTGCGCTGGCCCTGGTTCATGTCGCCGTGCAAGGCCCCGGCGGCGTGGCCCGCCTGCCACAGGTCGCGGGCCAGCGTGTCGGCATCCCGCTTGGTGGCGGTGAAGACGATGGCCTTCTCCACCTCGGGCAGGCTGACGAAATGGTCGAGCAGCTTGCGCTTGTGCTCCAGGTCGTCGGCGTGGTGCAGGCGCTGCTCGATCTTGGCGGCGGAGACGGTGGGCGCCACCTCGACCCGCACCGGGCTCTTCAACAGGCCTTCGGCCAGCTTGGCCATGCGGCGGTCGAGGGTGGCGGTGAACAGCAGGGTCTGGCGCTGGCCCGAGCACGCCTTGGCGATCTTCTCGACGTCGTCGAGGAAGCCCATGTCCAGCATGCGGTCGGCCTCGTCCAGGATCAGCACCTCGACCTCGGACAGGTTCAGGCGCTGGCGCTCCACGTGGTCGAGCAGGCGGCCGGGGGTGGCCACCACGATGTCGACGGGCCGCGACAGCATGCGCAGCTGCTCGCGATAGGGCAGGCCGCCCACCAGCTCGACGGTGTTCAGGCGCAGGAACTTGCCGTACTTGCGGGCCGATTGCAGCACCTGGCGGGCCAGCTCACGCGTGGGGGCCAGCACCAGGATGCGCGGCGTCGCGGCGTCGCGGCGCGGGGCCGGCGGATTGGCGGCCAGGCGGGTGAGCGACGGCAGCAGGAAGGCGGCGGTCTTGCCGGTGCCGGTCTGGGCGGTGGCCAGCACGTCCCGGCCCTCAAGCGCAGGTGGGATGGCGGCGGACTGGACGGGAGTGGGTTCGGTGTAGCCGCCCTCGATCAGGGCGTTGTGGACGAGCGGATGAAGAGCGAGATCGGAGAAGGACAAAGACACTTCCTTTTGACAAAGACGATGCGGCTCGGACCGGAAACCGGCCCAAGCGGATGCGGGGTGCGGGAGGAGGTCAAGAGGAAGAAGCGTCCTCGCGGGGGGTGGTCATGCTCACCCCAACCATTGGCAGCGTCTCGCTCTAGAGAGACGCGCGAAGCCTCCAGCGATCGAACGGCGCGGACCATAGACGCTTTGGCCACAACATGGGAAGCGAATAATACGCACGCCTCCCCTGCGCGTTGACACGAGAGGGCCAAGGTGACAGGTTGGCGCCAAATTTTCCTGGGAGACCCGAGATGCCCGGTTTGTTGCAGGGGATTGTGCTGTTCCTGGTCGGTTGCGTGGTGGTCTATGGCTGCATCACCGCGCTGAAGCCCAAAGCGGGCGGCGAAGGCCATGGCCATGGCCATGGCGGCGGTCACGGCGGCCACCACTAAGCCCCATCCAAGGCCCGCCCCCAGCGGGCCTTGTTGCTTTCGGGGCTTATCGCTTTCATGTCGATCCTCGACACCTTCACCGCCAAGGGCACCACCTCGCAGGCCGAGTTCGTCGGCGCCGCCGAGGCGGCCTTCTGGGTGCGGGCACGGCGCAACCGCCTGCTGGCGGATTGGGCCTGCGACCTGACCGACGAAAACAACCAGGCCTACCTGCGCCTGCTGCTGGATGCCGACTTCGCCAAGGTGGAAAGCACGGCCGAGGAAGGTTTCCTGATGCTGAAGATCCGCAACGACCTGATGGGCTTCGGCATTTTCCTGTCGCCGGAGGAACTCAAGGACGTC
>DATJKV010000412.1:0-5171 GCA_035491155.1 Magnetospirillum sp.
GCCGGTCGCGGCGGCCATGGCCTCGTCACGGTAGCCCAGCTTGTCCACCAATCCGGCGGACAGGGCTTCGGACGCCAGGAAGGGGCCCTTGCCGAACAGGGCGCGCACCTTGTCGGCGGACACCTTGCGGCCCTCGGCGATGCCGGCCACCACCTGGGACGACCAGGCATCCAGCAGAGCGTTCAGGGTCTCGGCGTTGGCGGGCGTGAACTTCTTCTCGGTGAAGGTCTCGATGGCGGTCTTGTATTCCTTGCGGCCGGCCATCTGCGGTTCGATGCCCAACAGTTCCAGCGTGCCCTTGAGGAACGGCGCCTCGACCATGAAACCGGTCAGCCCCACGTCACCCGAGGGCTGCAGCCACACTTGGCCGAAGGCCGAAGCCAGGTAGTAATCCACCGTGCTGTTGCCGAACTCGCCCATGGTCTCGGCGAACACCACCGCCGGCTTGCCGGCGGCACGGAAGCGGGCGATCGCATCGCGGATCTCCTGGGCGCGGCCCATGCCCAGGCTGCCGTGGCCCATGGTGGCGAACAGGCCGACCACGCGCGGGTCCTTGGCGGCGCGGTCGATGCCCTCCACCACCTGGCGGGTGACATAAACGTCCTCGCCCGCCAGGGCGGCGAAGGGATCGTTGGAGGGGACTTCCTTGAACTCATTCTCCAGGTCCAGCGTCAGCAACATCTGCTTCGGCAGGCTGGCGCCCCCCTTGTGCAGGGCGGCCACTCCCCAGACCGTCAGGCCGATGCCGGCCAGAAACAGCAGGCCGACCACGGCCAGGGTAGCGACGATGATGCGACCGAGGCGGCGCATGGGCAGGAACCCCTTATGTTGACCTTCGTCCTGCCTTGGGTGTAAGCGCGCCCGCTCGCCCGGTCAAGCCGCCGATCGGGCGGCTCCCTTCGCCGAAAGGCGCGAAGCGCAAGCCGCGTTGAGTATGGTTATGCCGCAGTGGCTAATGAAAGGCGCGGCGGTCAGGCCGCACTGGTTGGTGAAGGCGCGGCGGTCAGGCCGCGCCGAGGGGGGTGATTTCCGCCTCGATGCGCGAACGGGTGGTGCGGCGGGCCCGTTCGAGGTCGTAGGTCATCTGCACGTCCAGCCAGAAGCGGTCGCTGGTGCCGAAATAGTGGGACAGGCGCAAAGCGGTGTCGGCGCACACAGACTGGCGGCAATCCACCAGGTCGTGGAGGCGCTCGAACGGCACCTTCAGGTCGCGGGCCAGGCGTTCGATGTCCACGCCGGCGGGCTTGAGGAACTCTTCACGCAGAATCTCGCCCGGATGGATGTTGGGGCGGGTATGCGACATCGGCAGGTCTCCTCCCTAAAGCTGCATCATCTCCGGTGTGCCGGCGGCCGCCACCGCCCCGTCCGGAGGCCGCGAACATGGCCGAATCCGAGCCATCGCTCAACGGGACGTGCGCGGTAGATTCGGGGATTTGCGGTATGCCCTTTGGCAGATGCGGTTCAGTCGGGGGAGCCGCGGTTGACGGCGCGGCGCCATCTCCTTATGCTCCCGCCCCTTCGGGTTTGGGTTAGGCCATGAGTCGTATCGCCGCACCGCTGCTTTTGCTTGTCGCCCTGGCGTTCCCCGCCTGGGCGGCCGACTACCTTCGTCCCATCGCCCAGGTACCGCTGCTGCCGCTGGCGGATGGCCCGCACGAGGACATCGACGCCCTCGTCCAGGACCTGTGGAAGCCCTATTACAACACCGCCGACGAACACGCCTTCGGCCGCGACAACCTGCGCGTCGGGCGCGTCGACCTGGACGGCGACGGCAAGGACGAGTTGGTGCTGATGATCGACGCGCCGGGCTGGAACGACGTTAACGGCAACACCTTGGTCGTCGCCCAGTGGCGCAACAAGCACTGGTTCGCCATCGGCTTGGGCTGGGGCGACGAGGACACCGTCTTCACCACCAACGACATCCGCCAAGGCTGGCGCACCATCGAGACCGGCACCCAGCTGATGCGCTGGGTCGGCCGCGAGTACAAGGTGGAAGAGAAGGCCGCCTCGGCGGAATAACCTAAGTTCAGCAGCCGCACTGCGCCCGGTGGCGCAGCAAATGGTCGGCCAGGGTCACCGCCATCATGGCCTCGGCCACCGGCACCGCGCGGATGGCGACGCAGGGGTCGTGGCGGCCCTTGGTGATGACCTCTATCTCGTTGCCGTGGCGGTCGACGCTCTTCTTGGGGATCAGGATCGAGCTGGTGGGCTTGACCGCCAGACGCAGCACGATGTCCTGCCCCGTCGAGATGCCGCCCAGGACACCGCCGGCATTGTTGGACAGGAACTGCACCTTGCCATCCGGGCCCATGCGCATCTCGTCGGCATTATCCTCGCCCGACAGGCTGGCGGCCAGGAAGCCGGCGCCGATCTCGACGCCCTTGACGGCGTTGATGCTCATCATCGCCTTGGCAAGGTCGGCATCCAGCTTGTCGTAGACCGGCGCGCCCAGGCCCACCGGCACACCCGACGCGGTCACTTCGACCACGCCGCCGGTGCTGGAGCCCGTCTTGCGCACGCCGTCGAGGAAGCTCTCCCACGCCGGCACCGACACGGCGTCGGGGCACCAGAACGGATTGTTGGCGCACTGATCCCAATCCCAGCGGCCAGGATCGATGGCATGCGGCCCCATCTGCACCATGGCGCCACGAATGGTGACGCCACCCGGCACCAGATGGTTCAGCACCACCCGGGCCACCGCGCCGGCCGCCACGCGCATGGCGGTCTCGCGCGCGCTGGAACGTCCGCCGCCGCGATAGTCGCGCAGGCCGTACTTCTGCTCGTAGACCCAATCGGCATGGCCGGGACGGAAGGTGTCCTTGATGTCGCCGTAATCCTTGGACCGCTGGTCGGTATTCTCGATCAGCAGCCCGATGGAGGTGCCGGTGGTGACGCCTTCGAACACGCCGGACAGAATCTTCACCTCGTCGGGCTCGCGCCGTTGGGTGGTGAAGCGGTTCTGGCCCGGCTTGCGGGCGTCCAGCCAGGGCTGGATGTCCGCTTCCGACAGGGGCAGCCGGGGCGGCACACCGTCGATCACGCAGCCGATGGCGGGGCCATGGCTCTCGCCGAAGGTGGTGAAACGGAAGGTGTGGCCGAACCCGTTACCCGACACGTGCGTACCCTCAGTCCTTGGCGACCGAAATGTCCGGCGCGTCCACCGCCTTCATGCCGACCACGTGATAGCCGCAATCCACATGATGGCACTCGCCCGACACGCCGGAGGACAGGTCGGACAACAGGTACAGGCCCGAGCCGCCGACGTCGTCGAGGGTGACGTTGCGCTTCAGCGGGCTGTTGTACTCGTTCCACTTGAGGATATAGCGGAAGTCGCCGATGCCCGAGGCGGCCAGCGTCTTCATCGGGCCCGCCGACAGGGCGTTGACGCGGATGTTCTGCTTGCCCAGGTCGACGGCCAGGTACCGCACGCTGGCTTCCAGCGCGGCCTTGGCGACACCCATGACGTTGTAGTGCGGCATCACCCGCTCGGCGCCGTAATAGGTCAGCGTCAGCAACGAACCGCCGTCCGGCATCATGTCGGCAGCGCGGCGGGCGACCGAGGTGAACGAGAACACCGAGATGTGCATGGTGTTCTGGAAGTTCTCCAACGTGGTGTCGGCATAGCGGCCGCGCAGCTGGTCCTTGTCGGAATAGCCGATGGCGTGCACCACGAAGTCGAGCTTGCCCCACTCCTTCTTCAAGGCGTCGAACACCGCGTCGATAGAGGCCTCGTCACCCACGTCGCAAGGCAGCACGATGGAGGAACCGGCTTCCTGCGCCAGCGGACGCACGCGCTTCTCCAGCGCCTCCCCCAGATAGGTGAAGGCCAGCTCGGCCCCCTGGGCGCGGCACGCCTTGGCGATACCCCAGGCGATGGAGCGGTCATTGGCAACACCCATGATCAGGCCCTTCTTGCCGGCCATCAGGGGAGTGGGAGCGGTCATGCGATCCTCTTTGCGTAATGCTATGGTGGGAACCCGGTGTAGCGTTCCCGAAATCCACCGTCTAGGGTGGATTTCGGGATTGCCACACCATCCTACGTATAGGCGGCGATCTGTGTCTTCCGTATTTCCGTAAATCGGACGGACGGGGCAGGACGCCGGGAAAGCGGCCGGCATCCTACACGAAAGAGAACGGGGGGCAAAGGTGGAGCGAGGCAAAGGCGAACAGCATAACCCACATGCCCACGCCCATGCTTTGGTGGCGCGGGCCCGCACCAAGGCCTTCGCCGCCTTCGTGCGCTATGTGCTGGACCGCTATCGCAAGGACGCCGCGTCGAGCATGGCCGCCTCGCTGTCTTATACCTCGCTGCTGTCGCTGGTACCGCTGCTGGCCATCGCCCTGGCCATGCTGGCGGCCTTCCCGGTGTTCGACCCCATCCGCCGGGAATTGATGGACATGGCTTTCCAGGATCTGGTGCCGGCCATCGGCAGCGTGGTTCAGGAGCAGGTCAACCGATTCATCGGCAATGCGGGTAGGCTGACCGCCGCCGGCGTGGTGGGCCTGGTCTTCACTGCGGTGATGCTGCTGGTCACCATCGAGGGCTCGTTCAACAAAATCTTCCGGGTCGCGCGCGAGCGCACCTTATTGTCGCGTGTGCTGGTCTATTGGACCGGCCTGACGCTGGGCCCGCTGCTGGTCGGCACCGCCCTGTCGCTGCAGGGCTACGTAACGGCGGTGAAAAGCTGGCAGGTGACCCAGGCCATCAGCCCGCTGCTGACCCTGCCGGTGCCCTTCCTGCTTACCGCGCTGGCCTTCACCGGACTTTATGCCGCCATCCCCAACCGGCGGGTACGGCTGAAGGACGCCCTTGCCGGAGCGGTGGTGGCGGCGGTGCTGTTCGCCTGCCTGCGCTGGGGCTTCGGCGTCTACATCACCAGTTCCAAGGCCTACGCCAATATCTACGGCGCGGTGGCCGCCGTGCCCATCTTTCTGTTGTGGATGTTCCTGTCCTGGGCGGTGGTGCTGGCGGGCGCCGAAGTGACCGCCGCCCTGCCGGAATGGCGCGCCGGCCATCACCAGGAGCGGGTACGGGCCCAAGGCGCGCGGCGGCTGACATTGGCGCTGGACGCGCTGGCGCTGCTTCTGAAGGCCTCGGCGGAGAACACCAAGGGGCTGTCGCGCAACGAGCTTCTGGAACGGACCGCCGTGTCCGAGCACCAATTGCTGCC
>DATJKV010000413.1:0-5806 GCA_035491155.1 Magnetospirillum sp.
GCGCATGTACCATTCGACCAGCCGGCGAACCTGGCGCTCGGTATAGCCGCGATCGACCATCCGGGCGACGAAGTCCGCATGCTTCTTCTCGGTCTCGCCATCCTTCTTGGAACCGAAGGAAATGACGGGAAGCAGGTCCTCGACCTGCGAGAATATCCTTTTCTCGATCACCTCGCGAATCTTCTCGTACGAGGTCCAGGACGGGTTTTTGCCCTTGTTCGATGCCCGCGAGCGCAACGCGAACTTCACCACCTCGTTGCGGAAGTCCTTGGGGTTGGCGATACCGGCGGGCTTCTCAATCTTGGACAGTTCCTGGTTCAGCAGCTCGCGGTTCAGCAACTGGCCGGTATCGGGGTCCTTGAAGTCCTGGTCCTCGATCCAGGCGTCGGCATAGTCCACGTAGCGGTCGAACAGGTTCTGGCCGTAATCGTGATAGCTCTCCAGATAGGCCTTCTGGATCTCGTTGCCGATGAACTCGGCATAACGCGGGCCCAACTCGCCCTTGATGAACTCCAGGTACTTCTTCTCGATGTCCTCGGGGAACTGCTCGCGACGGATGCTTTGTTCCAGCACGTACATCAGGTGCACCGGGTCGGCCGCCACCTCGGTGGTGTCGTAGTTGAAGGTGGACGACAGCACCTTGAAGGCGAAGCGGGTCGAGATGCCGTCCATGCCCTCGTCCACGCCGGCGGAATCTTTGTATTCCTGCATGGGCTTGGCTTTGGGGTCGGTCTCCTTGACGTTCTCGCCGTCATAGACCCGCATCTTCGAGAACAGGTTCGAGTTCTCGTGTTCCTTCAGGCGGCTCAGCACGGTGAAGCGGGCCAGCATCTCCATGGTCGAGGGTGCGCACGGCGCCTCGGCCAGTTCGGAATTGCGGATCAGCTTCTCGTAGATCTTCTGCTCCTCGGCGACACGCAGGCAGTAAGGCACCTTGATGACGCAGATGCGGTCGATGAAGGCCTCGTTGTTCTTGTTGTTCTTGAACGTCTGCCACTCGGCCTCGTTGGAATGGGCCAGCACGATGCCCTGGAACGGCATGGCACCGATGTTCTCGGAGCCGGCGTAGTTGCCCTCCTACGTCGCGGTCAGCAGCGGATGCAGCATCTTGATGGGCGCCTTGAACATCTCGACGAATTCGAGAAGGCCCTGTGAGCAGCGGTTCAGCCCGCCCGAGAAGGAATAGGCATCGGGGTCGGCCTGGCTGAACATCTCCAACTTGCGGATGTCCACCTTGCCCACCAGGGTCGAGATGTCCTGGTTGTTCTCGTCGCCCGGCTCGCACTTGGCGACACCGATCTGCTTCAGCCGCGACGGGAACACCTTGACCACGCGGAAGCGCGAGATGTCGCCGCCGAACTCTTCCAGCCGCTTCACCGCCCACGGGCTCATCAGGCTGGGCAGGCGCCGGCGCGGGATGCCGTACTTGTCCTCCAGCACCTCGCCCAGATTGTCGGGATCGAACAGGCCCAGCGGGCTTTCGAACAGGGGCGACAGCTCCTTGCCCGCTTTCAGCACGTAGATGGGGTGACGCTCGATCAGCGCCTTCAGGCGCTCGGCCAACGACGATTTGCCGCCGCCCACCGGACCCAGCAGGTAAAGGATCTGCTTGCGCTCCTCCAACCCTTGGGCCGCGTGGCGGAAATAGCCGACGATGCGCTCGATGGTCTCTTCCATGCCGAAGAAATCGGCGAAGGCCGGATAGACCTTGATGGTGCGGTTCATGAACACCCGGGACAGGCGGGCATCCTTGGCCGTGTCGATGATCTCGGGCTCGCCGATGGCGGCGATCATGCGCTCGGCGGCGGAGGCGAACATCATCGGGTCGTCCCGGCACCCCTCGAGATATTCAAGGAGGGTCATCTCGACGTCCTTGCGACCCTCGTAGGTGCGGGCGTAGCGGGTGAAGATATCGTCGGCGTACATCGCTCACTCCTTCGAGAGGGCAGCGTGCGGGTGGGCCTCCCGCTTCCGCATCAAGAAACCGCCCCTTTCATTCAGATGTTCACTGCACGCGCCCAATTCATCGGGGCGCCGGCAATGAAATCGCCTGACTGGAAGCATGGCCGCACACGCCACCCCGGCAGATACCCCCTTTTGGGAGACCGAGGCGGTCCATGTGGAGTAACGGCCAGACCGGTTCGACGGTTCGCTTTCGCATTGCTGCCCTATGCCAATTCGTCATCTTTCCTGGGCGTCCAAGGCCGGCTGGAACCAGGTTGCAAAACACCACTTCGGCCCGCGCCCAGCCCCGCATCTCTTGTGGAGATGCGCGGTTTGCTTGGCGTGGCTCGGAAGACGAAACCCAGCTCGCGGTCGCCCCTGGGTCCTGATGTTGGTCCGCCCACGGGCCGAAACAACCCGCCCTTCCCAGCGCGCGCACTTTCCTCACAGGCCCGTTGGCGATAGGCTGAAGGCCAGGGTCTAGCAGGGGAACCTCGATGAATCTCAGTGTGCTCCTTGCCGAACGCGCGGCGGCCGGAAAGCCGGTGCGGATAGGACTGATAGGCGGCGGCAAGGTGGGGTGTCAGTTCTTGGCCCAGGCCCGCCATACCCCCGGGATGCACGTGGTGGCGGTGGCCGACACCGATCCCGAACGCGGTCCCACGGCGCTGGCGCTGGCCAAGTGGCCGCCGGCCAAGGCGGTGGCGCGTTCGCTGGCCGATGCGCTGGAGACCGGGGGCACCTGGGTGGCCTCGGACCCGATGGCGCTGTTCGAGCGCCCGGGCCTCGACGTGGTCATCGAGGCCACCAGCAAGGCCCGCAACGGCGTCATCCACGGGCTCGCCGCCATCGATTCCGGCATCAACCTGATCATGGTGAACCTGGCCGCCGATGCCCTGGCCGGACCGCTTCTGGCCGAAAAGGCCCGCGCCAAGGGCTTGGTCTACTCGCTGGGCTACGGCGACCAGCCGGCATTGATCTGCGAACTGGTGGACTGGGCCCGCACCTGCGGCTTCGAGGTGGCCACCGCCGGGCGCGGGGCCAGGTGGCGGCCGGGCTACCAGAACACCACGCCCGACACGGTGTGGCGCCACTGGGGCATCACGCCCGACCGGGCCAGGGCCCTGGACATGAGCCCGCGCACCTTCACCGCCTTCATCGACGGCACCCGCGCGGCGCAGGAATTGGCCTCGGTGGCCAACGCCACCGGCCTGAGCGCCCCCGCCGCCGGCCTGTCCATCCCGCCCTGCGGCGCCCACGACCTGGCCCGCATCCTCAAGCCCAGTTGGGACGGCGGTTATATGGACAATATGGGCCAGGTGGAGGCGGTCAGTTCGCTTGAGCGCGACGGCCGCACCGTGGCCGGCGACCTGCGCTGGGGCGTCTTCGTCACCTTCCGCGCCCCGGCGGAATACGCGTCGCTGAACTTCGCCGAATACGGCATCGCCACCGATGACGGCGGCGACTACGCCGCCCGCTGGCGACCGCACCATTTCGTCGGCATGGAACTGGGCGTGTCGGTGGCCTCGGTGGGGCTCTACGGCAGCGCCACCGGCAGCCCACGGTCGTTCAAGGCCGACGTGGTGGCGGTGGCCAAGACCGACCTGAAGGCGGGCGCCGAACTGGACGGCGCCGGCGGTTCCACCGTGTGGGGCAAGCTGGCCCCGGCACGGGATTCCCTGCAACAGGGCTGGTTGCCCATCGGCCTTACCGACGGCGTCCCGCTGGCCCGCCCGGTAACCGCCGGCCAGGTGCTGACCTGGGCCGACGTGCACCTGGCCCCGGATGACCCGCTGGTGGCAGTCCGCCGCGAGATGGAGGCAGCGGCCAAGGCCTAAGTGCCGCCCGCCTTTGCCCGGCCCGGTTCCGGCCCTATACTCGCCCCATCGAATCGGAGGAGCCCATGGCCGCCACCCCAACCTTCGCCCTGCCGCCCAGCTTTCTCGGCACCACCAACCACGACCCCAAGGGGGCGCGGCTGACCGTGGCGGGCGTGCCCTTCGACCTGGGCACCACCAACCGGCCGGGCGCCCGCCTGGCCCCCAATGCCATCCGTACCGCCAGCCGCATGCTGGTGGACGGCGAGAACCCGGCCAATTGGCGCGACCCCTCGGCCATGGGCGTCGCCGACGTGGGCGATTTCGCCATCGCCCTGGGCGACATTCCCGCCTCGCTGAAGCTGATCGAAAGCCAGGCCGCCCGCTTCGGCCATCTGGTCACGCTGGGCGGCGACCACACCATCACCCTGCCGCTGCTGCGGGCGTTGCGGAAGAAGGTGGGCGAGCCGCTGGGCCTGGTGCATTTCGACGCCCACGTGGACACCTGGCCCGATAATTTCGGCCAGGTTCTGGCCCATGGCTCGGTCTTGTGGCACGTGCTGGAGGAAGGGCTGGTGGCCCCCAAGCGCATGGTGCAGATCGGCATCCGTAGCCCGGTGCAACGCGAGATTCACGACTGGGCCCCGGCCAGGGGCGTTACCGTCATCACCGCCGAAGAGGTCCACCTGTCCAACCCGGCGGAGGTGGCTGAGCGCATCCAGCGGATCGTCGGCACCGGCCCCAGCTACCTGTCCTTCGACATCGACGCCCTCGACCCCGCCTTCGCCCCCGGCACCGGCACCCCTGAGGTGGGCGGCCTGGCCACCTGGCAGGCCATGGGCATCCTCAAGCGCCTGTCCGGCATCGACTGGCGCGGCATGGACGTGGTCGAGGTGGCGCCCCCGTTCGACCACGCCGAACTCACCGCGCTGGCGGCGGCCTCGGTGGCGTGGAGTTACCTGTCGCTGGTGGGATGAGACGGAAACTCACCCGCTCCCCCTATGCGTGGTCGCCCCCCTACCCCATTCCGGGTATGCCCTAGGAGGAAGGGACGCGAGCTATTGGGGCTTGATCCCCCGGCTGCATGGGGGTATATAGGGCACCAGACGCATAACGCACGTGCCCATGGCCCTTGCGGCAACATGCCGCGATCCAGTGGGCTGGTGGAAAGGTTTTCCGCCAGGGGGTCAAGCAACGACGGACGCGTCCTTTTCGGTGGAGAGTCGGTCTAGTGGGCCGGCAGCCCCTTAAGGGAGGTGGACATGGTCGTTACGACCCGCGGAATTTACCCGATCCTCATTAGCATTTCCAGTACCTGACGGCAGCCGGCAGGCGCTTTTCCGCGCCTCTGACCGCGCTGTCGTACCCTCGAGCCGTGCTTCTGGGATATAATGTCCCTGGGAGCGCGCCCCGTCGCTGTCTCGCTGTCGCGAGGAGGTCCTGGCTATGAGCCACATGCGTTTCCGCACCAATATCCCGCCTATCCGCCGCTCGTCCGAGTCGCGGATCGGCCACCATCGCCGCCCCCTTCCCGGCGTCACCGAGACCGTGCTGGCCGAACGCCCCGCCGTTCCCATGCATTGCCTGCGCCCCACCGTGCTGAAGGACTCGGCCGAGCGCTTCCTGTCCCTGTTCCCCGGCCAGGTGCTGTACGCCGTCAAGTGCAACCCCGAGCCGGCGGTGCTGCGCGCCCTGTGGGCCGGCGGCGTGCGCCACTTCGACTGCGCCTCGGCGGGTGAGGTGCGGCTGGTGCGGCAGATGTTCCCCGACGCGCGCATCCATTTCATGCACCCGGTCAAGTCCCGCCCCGCCATCCGCGAGGCGTGGGAATGGCACGGCGTGCGCGACTTCGTCATCGACAGCGCCGCCGAGCTGACCAAGATCCTGGAGGAAACCTCGGGCGCCTACGCCGACCTGGGTCTGGTGGTGCGGCTGTCGCTGCCCAAGGGCGGCGCCGTCTACGATCTGTCGGGCAAGTTCGGCGCCGAGCCCACCGAGGCCGTGCGCCTGCTGAAGCTGGCCCGCACCGTGGCCGACCGCGTGGG